>JAIDME010000152.1 GCA_029050705.1 Acetatifactor sp. | reverse complement strand
AAAGGCCCCCAGTGTATTGGTAACAATATCGTCAATCTGAAAATACCCCCTGCCCGTCACCAGCTGCATAGTTTCTATTCCGAGGCTGATAACCGCCCCCAGGAACGTACATCGCAGAACTTTTCCCGACCCGGAAAAATTCCAGCAGTAAAACAGGCCATAGGGAATGAACAACAGAACATTCTCTATAACAAACGCATTGTTTCTGTTGTTGATACCCCAGGTGGAAAATAGTTCCAAATCAAACACATCAGACCTGCTTCCGCTTTCTCTGGACAAAAAGGTAATGACAATCAGCACTGCCATGTAAACACAGAACGCCGTGACCGGCACCCAGTGCACCGGCGGTTTCTGCTTCCTCTTTCTTCTGACATTCGTCAGCAATACTGCAACTGCGGCAACAGGAATACCCACCGCAAGCCCGTAGGGAAGATACCCCAGGGCCCGCGATATATCCGCATCTATATAATCAATCATCAAAGCTCCTCATCAATAGCTGTCCCAACGTTCTCCCGCGTGCTCCCACTTTTCTTTTTCTTCGAACAGCCTGTCGTTCATCCATGCCACTGCATCCGTGACACCATCCTCGTCAAACGAAAACTCCGCACTTTCCTTATCTTTATCGGACGTTGTAACAAAATTAAAGGGTTCCGGCCATACAGTACAGCGAAGCTTTTTCCCGTCTCCTTCGCCCGCCACGCCTTCCAGGCGATAACGCATTCCCTGATGGCATCCCGTATACTCTGTCTTCTTCAAATATTCCATAGAGAGAATATCACTTCTGTCTATCATGTTCCTCCCCTGATACCGCTCCACAGCATCTTAAGTCAGGATGAAAACTCTTCTCTTATAGTATATACTAAGATTCTGCCCCTTTCAAGCAGTTTTATTCCACAGTTCAGCCTTTTCATTCATAAAAGCGTCTGCTCCGCATCCGGCGCCGCTATGCGGCTCATCTTTTATTTCATACAAAGGCGCTCCGCTCATGAAATGATTTGCAATCAGCGCCTCGTGTGCAAGCACCCATGCGCAGTTTGTAAATCATTCCATGGCTGAACTGTGAAGTCATATCTGCATACTCATCTCTTTTTTCAACTGGCGCATTATCTTTTTTTCCAGCCTGGATATGTATGATTGGGAAATTCCCAGCATGGTTGCCACTTCCTTTTGTGTCATTTCCTGTCCTTCCCTGTTCCCTAAACCGAACCTGAGATTGATTATCATCTTCTCTCGTTCGGAAAGCTTGCTGATTGCCCCCAGCAGCAGTTTGCGCTCCACCTCGTTTTCAAGATCGCGGTAGATAACGTCCTCGTCCGTCCCCAGAATATCCGACAACAGCAGCTCGTTTCCGTCCCAGTCCACATTGAGGGGCTCATCCAGCGACACCTCCTGCCGTATTCTGCTGTTGCGGCGCAGATACATCAGAATCTCATTTTCAATACACCTGGAGGCATAGGTTGCAAGCTTGATATTCCTCTCCGGGTTAAAGGTATTAATGGATTTTATTAACCCTATGGTGCCAATGGAGATCAGATCCTCCACCCCCACTCCGGTATTATCAAATTTTTTTGCAATATAAACCACCAGACGCAGATTGTGTTCAATCAGAATTGCCTTCGCCTCAGCGTCCACCTCCGTTCCCAGATCACTGATAACCTGGCTTTCCTGATCAACCTCAAGGGGCGGCGGAAGCACCTCAGCTCCGCCTATATAGTGGATTTCACTCTTCCTGCCGAACAGCGGGTTCTCTCGTCGTATCATCTTAAATTTCATTCTTCCCGGTATTGCCACCTTTAATATCATATCCAGCCTCCGTTTCAATTTTCTTACCCCGTTTTGCTTCCAGCAAAATCCGGGGATTCATGATCATTTTTATGGACTCCGCCTCCGGCACATCAGCCGCCGAGATTGTCTCCGGGCTTACCGCAATGTAAACCTCACGGAATACCTTCCGCATCCCATCCAGTTCCACATGCAGTTCCGGCAAAAGATACCCTTCCAGAATTCCTCTTTTTTTCCCGATGCTGTGATAGGGAACCGCCCGAAACAGCTGCCCGCCGCTTTCCCACAGACCTTGAAAAATTTCCTCATCCACCACGCACACCGGCTTCCCGCTGATCGGCTCCACCAGACTGTTTCCCGAATCGATCAGCGCTGACACCGTAACCTGCTTCTCGCCGCGCACCAAAGTGACACGGCAGAGACTGTTTTCCGGCTTTGACTCCCATGGAAACCGCCCCAGGAAAAGACAGACAATGCCTCCCACCCCCAGGATACCGAAAATGCCGGTCAGTGTATTTTCCCCCACAGAAAAGCTGCGGAGTAAAAAAAGCAACGCCCCGCCCATGCAAAAGGAAAAAATCAGCATTTTTTCCGTGAGCTTCAGAAGATTTCTCAACCCCCTGACAGGAAACGCCACAGGCAGCATTCCCACCGCTCCTGCCGCCCCTAAGAAAAGTTTTAAAGGTACGGGGAGGTTCAGCATGAACATCAGCAGATAGCAGCCGCTGCCAAGGGCTGCCCCCAGCAGCAGCCGCCAGGGTGCCGCCGTGCGGAGCGTGCTCCGGTTTACAAGCATCAGTATATAGAGGTTCATAACAAAGTTAACCAGGAACAGACTGTCTACATACAACTCATAACGCATTGGCATCATCCTTTTCATAATGATTATAAAGGGATGTCTGTATGGAATTTGTCAAAAACCCACCAGGGAAGAATAATTTTATTCGACAAAAAACCGCGCAGCTTTTTGCTGCGCGGCCAGGTAATCTTTACACATTATTTACGTTGCAGGAAATCAGGTATCTTCAAGCTCTTCTCCTCGACGGAACTCCTGATGTCAACCGGTTTCTGAATACCCTGTACCGGTCTGGGTACAGGTTGTCCCGTGGGCTGCGTGCCTGCACCGGGCTGTATGTTCATGCCTTTCAGGGAATTGGGCATAAGATGAGCTGTCGGCTGCCTGTAAGCCGTTCCCGCTCCCAGCCTGGGCTGTAAGCCTGCATTTGCCGACGCATCCTCCAGGCCGGTGGCAATGACAGTGATGGTACAGCTGTCTGCCTTGGCCGCATCGTACATTGCGCCGAAGATGATATTGACATCATCTCCTGCCAGATTCTGCACATAGCTTGCCGCATCGTTGGCATCAGCCAGCGTAATATCTCCGGAAACATTGATAATAACATGGCTTGCGCCGGTGATCGTAGTCTCCAGCAACGGACTCTCCACTGCCATCTTGACCGCTTCAAGTGCCTTATCATCACCCTTGCCCTCACCTATGCCGATATGCGCAATACCCTTGTCCTTCATAACCGTCTGAACATCCGCAAAGTCAAGGTTAATGACAGCGGGCACGTTAATCAGATCCGTAATGCCCTGCACTGCCTGCTGAAGAACTTCATCCGCTTTCTTAAGAGCTTCAGGCATTGTGGTACGCCTGTCCACAATTTCCAGAAGCTTGTCATTGGGAATGACGATCAGCGTGTCCACATGCTCCTTGATATGCTCGATACCGCTGAGCGCATTCACCATGCGGGCCTTCGCCTCAAAACGAAAAGGCTTTGTCACCACGCCGACAGTAAGAATCCCCATCTCCTTCGCCAGCTTTGCCACCACGGGAGCCGCACCGGTTCCGGTACCGCCGCCCATTCCACAGGTAACAAAAACCATGTCCGCACCTTTCAGCGCGGTGGAAATCTCCTCTGCACTCTCCTCGGCCGCTTTCTCGCCGATTTCCGGCTTTGCTCCGGCCCCGAGACCCTTGGTAAGTTTCTCTCCGATCTGCAGGAGTTTGGGCGCCTTGCAGAGCTGCAAAGCCTGTTTATCAGTATTGACACCGATAAAATCCACTCCGTCTATTTGTTCGTCAATCATTCTATTAACAGCATTATTACCTGCGCCGCCGACACCGACAACAATTATCTTGGCCGCAGATTCAGCATCATTAGTCTTAATCTCAAGCAAAGGTATACCCTCCTTTTAACATATTAACTCATATAGTCTATCATATAATTATTTTTTCAATTTAGCAACCATTTTCTGAAAAAGTTTAGTTACTGCGCATCTTCCGGTTTAAAAATATACCGCCCGCCGTTTTCAATATATGTTTCCATCTGAAGCGTGCCGCTGCGGCCCTGTAAGCTTGGCAAAAGTTCCGGCAGAAGCATAAGCTTGTCTCCGATCGTATTCATATCATTTCCGAACGCCACCTTCACATCGCCGAAGCAGGCCGTTATCTCTCCGCTTTCACCAAAGTATAGCTTGTCCGCTCTCAGCTCATACTTGTTCAGAAGCCTTGTGATATTCAGAATATTGTTGAAGACACTCCTGTCTTCCACCGGCAGTTCCTGTCCCACTACCATATAGCCGAAGTCCAGCCCCATGATCTGGGGCACTCCCGCAGTACGCACGCCGGAACTTTCCACCACATAACCATCCTTGTCGAAGTACATATAGGTATCCATAAATTTCACATATCCCGTAAGTACTTTTTCGTAGACAATAATCTTAATGGTGTCCGGTGCCAGTACCTTCACATCCATCACATCCACAAAGGGCACATCCTTCACTCCCTTATTCCGGTATTTCAGGGAGAGGTACAGGGAGTTGTTTCCGAAAGCGCCTTTCATGACGATTTCCTTTATTTCCTCCTCCGTATAATGCACGTTTCCTTCAACATACACCTGCTGTACCGTATATGTTTTTATAACATAATACCCGGCTCCCCATACCACCGCTGCAAGAATGATGAATACCAGTATGATAATACCGGCCTTCTTCCTTTTAAACACTTATGATCCTCGCTCCTAACTCCCTTAAATCTCTGCAGATATTTTCATATCCGCGGTATATATACAGACATCCCGAAACACAGGTCTTTCCCTGCGCCATCAGTCCGGCCACCGCCAGCGCGGCTCCGCCCCGCAGTTCCTTCGCCTCCGTTTCAGCCCCGTGCAGCGCAGGAACTCCTCTGACCAGCACCCTTGTCTCCTCCAGCTGTTCGATACATGCACCCATTTTGCGAAGCTCTTCTACTATCCGGAATCGGTTCTCAAAAATCTTTTCTTCAATTATGGTGTCTCCTTCTCCCATAGTCTCCACTGCAAGCGCCACGGACTGAAGATCCGTCGGAAATCCGGGATAGGTTGCAGTCTCAATGCGCTCCACGCTCTTTGGCCGGTCCGGCCCCTGCACATAAATACCCTCCTCGGAAAAATAAAGCTTTCCGCCCATGCGCTCCGCCAGTTTTATCACGGCCTCCAACTCATCCCCCGGCGCTCTTTCCAGAAAAATACTTCCGCCGGTTCCAATGCAGGCAAGCAGATAGGTTCCCGCTACAATACGGTCCGCAGGCACCTCAAAATCCGTGCCGTAAAGAGTCCGTCCGCCTCTGATGACAAGCCGGCTGCTTCCGATTCCTTCGATACACGCCCCGCAATGCTCCAAATATCGGCACAGTGCCGCTATCTCCGGCTCCAAGGCCGCACCTTCCAAAATCGTATCTCCCTCCGCCATGACACCGGCAAGAATGATATTCTCCGTGGCTCCCACACTGGGCTTGGGCAATGTGATCTCCGCCCCGTGAAGCCGGTCTGCCGAGGCCTTCAGCATGCCTGCCTCCTCCCGAAACTCCACTCCCATCTGCTCAAGCGCGGCAATGTGCAGATCAATGGGCCGGGAACCGATGACACAGCCCCCCGGATGCTCCATTACCACCTCGCTGCACCTGCCAAGCATAGCCCCGAGCAGACACAGAGATGATCGCATTCCCCTCACCGCCTCAGAGCACATCTCCCCCCGCTTCACACTGGAGGAATCCACCAGCAGCCCGTTCTCCTGCCAGATTACTGTACAACCCAGACTCCGCAGTAAGCTTGCCATCGCATAAACATCCGAAATCCTGGGACAATTCTTTATATAAGAACATTCACCTGTAAGCAGCGTCGCCGCCAGAATCGGAAGCGTCGCATTTTTGGAACCCTGGATACAAACTTCTCCCTGCAGGGCGACACCGCCCCATATGTGAATAGAATCCATATTCCTTAAGCCTCAACTAAGATTACTATATCCTATGAGGCGGGGCATGTCTTAGTTCCCTATAACTCTTTCAGCTGTATCCTCTTAGCCACGCTTAAGACCAGACCGATCTCTATCAGCAGGAACATGACGGAGGAACCTCCGTAGCTGATAAAGGGCAGTGAAATTCCCGTGTTGGGAATCGTGTTTGTCACAACGGCAATATTTAAAATGGACTGGATGGCAATGTGGCCCATGACCCCCACCACCAGCATGGCTCCGAACAAGTCTGTGGCGTTGTTGGCAATCACCATCATCCTCCACAGCAGCATAATAAACATCAATATCACGGCAATGGCCCCGAACAGGCCCAGTTCCTCACAGATAATTGAGAAGATCATATCATTCTGGGCCTCCGGCAGAAAGCTCAGCTTCTGCATACTCTGCCCAAGCCCCTTCCCCAGGATGCCGCCGCTTCCGATGGCATACAGAGCCTGGATGGTCTGAAAGCCCTTGCCCTGTGCCTGACTCTCCGGGTCAAGCCATGCCACGATACGCTCACTTCGGAATGCCATCTGCTCGCCGGATGCGTAGGCGGATACGATCACAAACACCACCACGGCCACCAGCACTGCCCCCGTCACTCCCATGATGACAAATTTTTTGTAATCCGGGCTGGCCACAAACACCATCAGAACCGAAATCCCCAGAATAATAATGGCGGAACTTAAGTTCTTCGTAATGACGTAGACCTCCAGCACTACCGGCATAGGCACCAGCACCATGATGATAAATCCTTTCATGGTACGGACACTTTTTCCCATCTTGCACACCAGCACCGCCAGAAACAGGATCATCCCCAGCTTTGCTACCTCCGCGGGCTGCAGGTTCAGGCCGATTCCCGGAATCTTGATCCACCGCCTTGCGCCGTGGGATTCCACCCCCAGCGGAGTCTTCACCAGCGGTACAAGCGCCATGGACACCAGATATCCCAGAAGCGCAAATCTCTCCCAGAAGTGATAGGGGATATTCGCCACAAAGATCATCATGACCAGGCCTATGATGACTGCCAGAAGCTGTTTCTTCAGGTAATACGCCGCATCCTTAAAATCCTGAAAGGCTTCATAGGAGCTGGCGGAATAAATCATCACCAGTCCGAAACCCAGAAGGAAAAGTACAATAAACAGAAGGCTGTAGTCAAAAAAATATTCAGATTCTTCTTTTTTTCTCCTCTTTGCAATTCGCTTTGTTGCCATAGACACTCCTTATAGCCGCTTAAGCCAGTCCTCTGACATATTCCTTGAAAAGCTCTCCTCTGACCTCGTAGTTGGGGAACATCCCCCAGCTGGCACAGGCCGGTGACAAAAGCACCGCGTCCCCTTCTTCCGCAAGGCGTGTGCAGAGTTCCAGACACTCCTGATAGCTGTCTGCAAAATGAATCCTGTCAAATCCATGCTTTCTCGCACACTCCGCAATCTTTTCCCTGGTCTGCCCTATGAGCACCAGCCACTTTACCTTGCCGTCAAAGTTCTCAATCCACTCATCATACTCGTTCTCTTTGTCATATCCTCCGCCGATGAGAATCGTCGGCCTGCTCATGGCTCTGATCCCCTGAATGGCTGCGTCCGGATTCGTTCCCTTGGAGTCGTTGTAATAGTCAACGCCGCCCTTTGAGGCCACGAACTCAATCCGGTGCTCCACCGCGTGAAAACCTCTGATAACCTTTATGACGCATTCCTCAGGCGTCCCCATTCCATCGGCCACAGCCAGTGCCGCCATCACGTTTTCCACATTACAGAGGCCCACCAGATTCATGTCCCTGTGAATGTCCAGTATCTCCCGGGAACTTCCTCCCTCACTTTTCACAATCTTATCCCCCCGCAGCCAGTAGCCCTCCTCCAGCTCCCTTGCGGAGGAGAACCAGACTACCCTGGCGGGACATCTCTCTCCGAATTCCCTGGTATACTCATTTTCATAGTTCAGCACGCAGACATCTTCCTTTGTCTGGTTCCTGGTAATGTTCTCCTTCGCCGCCACATATGCCTCCATGGTGTGGTGGCGGTTCAGATGATCCGGCGTGATGTTCAGAATGGCGGAGACAGCCGGGTGAAAATCGCAGATGGTCTCCAGCTGGAAGGAGCTGATCTCCCCCACCGTCACCGTATCCGCTTTCGTCTTCAGGCACTCGGAGGTGTAGGCATTTCCGATATTACCCACCACAAAGACGTTCTCCTCCCCCAGCCACTCCTTCATGATCTCGCCCAGGAGCGTGGTGGTTGTGGTCTTGCCGTTGGTCCCTGTGACAGCGGCGACCCTTCCCTTCTCCTCCTGGTATCCCAGTTCAATCTCACCCATGATCTTCGCGCCACGCTCCCGCAGGCTCTGCACCAGCGGAATATCCGCGGGCACCCCGGGGCTTAAGACAACGTTCTGCGCCGTCTCCAGCACCTCATCCGGCAGCTTTCCCGCAATGCAGACAGCCCTGCTGTCCGCGGGAAGCTTCCCCCGTATCTCTTCGGCCGTCAGCGTCTCGCTGCTGTCATACAGCGTCACGTTCTTTCCCATATGCTCGAGAAGCTTTACTGAACCGACTCCGCTGATGCCGGATCCTATGACAAGATAATTTTCCATAATATACAGTTTCCTTTTCCGGTTTTATACTTTATTGTCTCAGCCCTATCAGCGCCACCAGGCACATCAGCGCCGTTGCGATCGTAAACAGGGCTGAAATTTTGGTCTCTGACCAGCCGCACAGTTCAAAGTGGTGGTGCAGCGGAGCCATTTTGAAAAGCCGCCTGCCGCCGCTGAGTTTGAAATATCCCACCTGTAAAATGACGGTGAGCACCTCCACCAGATAAACAAAGCCCACGATTGCAATGAACAGCGGCATCTGCAGCATATACCCGCAGGCTGCCACGAATCCTCCCAGAGCCAGGGAGCCCGTGTCTCCCATGAACACCTCTGCCGGATGCACATTGAACAGCAGAAAACCCAGCAGCGCCCCCGCCACCGCGCAGGTCACAGGCTCAATTCCGCTCCCTGTGCCGATTGCAACCACCGTAAAGAACACTGCCACGATCACCGTGACGCTTCCTGCCAGTCCGTCCAGACCATCCGTGAAATTTACACCGTTCACGGTTCCCAGCACCACAAAAAAGAGAATGGGAATATTCCATATGCCGAAGTCCAAAAAAACCTCCGGCAGAAACGGCACTCTCATGGCAAGGCTCACATCCGTAAAATGCAGCAGATAACAGGCAAAAATACCGGTAACCGCTATCTGTCCTGCCAGCTTCTGCAGGGGCGAAAGCCCCATGGAGCGCCTGCAGACCACTTTTATGTAATCATCCAGAAACCCAATCATCCCAAATCCTGCCGTCAGGAACAGGATGGGTGCGGTTCTGGGATAATCCTTCACAAAAAGCAGCGTGGCCACGGACACAGACAGAAGGATCAGCAGCCCTCCCATGGTGGGCGTTCCGTTCTTTTTCAGGTGTCCCGCAGGGCCGTCTTGCCGAACTGTCTGCCCCACTTTCAGCTTTCTGAGCCAGGGAATCAGAACCGGTCCCAGGACTGCGCTGATGCAAAAAGATAGTACAACCGCCAAAATGCTGACTTTATTTATCATTGATTATACTCCATTATTCCCATATAAGGAAGAATATTTTCAAAAAGCTGCCTGATAATGGGCTCCGCCACATGTCCGCCGTAATAG
>JAIDME010000151.1 GCA_029050705.1 Acetatifactor sp. | reverse complement strand
GGTTATCACAGGCCGAATATCCAGAACACTCCCTGCCAGCGCGCTCACTTTGCCGATACGCCCGCCGTGTTTTAAATATTCCATATTGCCAACCGTGAAAAATATTCTGCCTGTGTTCTTGATCTCCTCCAGGCGCGCTGCAGCATCCTGACAGCTGACTCCGGCATCACGCAATGCTACAGCTTCCAGCACATACAATCCCTGGAGCACCGTATCAACGGATGAATCAATAATGGTAATCTCCGCGTTGGGATAATCTTCCCGCAGAGCCTCCCGGGCATTTACCGCCGACTGCATGGAACCACTGAATTTCGTGGTGATGCAGATACATATTACAGGCACCCCTGCCTCCGCATAGGGCCGAAACGCATCTTCATAATCCTTGGCTGACGGCAGAGAGGATTTCGGATACACACCCTTCCTGTCCACCATCTGCTGGTAAAAATCCCTGATGCCTATTTCCACATTCTCCTTCAGATAATGTTCATCATCAAAGGACACATAAAAGGGAACCACTGTTATATTTTTCTCTTTTGTAAGCTCTACAGGCAGATCACAGGAGCCGTCGCTGATAATATGGAACGTTTCACTCATACATTTATAAACCTTTCCCAAAATGCGGATTACAAAATATAGATTACAACGTACAGGATACCACTTATCTGGCGAAATATCAACAGGAAATTTGTTTTTTGCAATTACATTTTATGGTTTTTTTATCTTTTTTACATAGTTTTCTTTACTACATATCTATTTTTACCCGGACAAATCTTCGTTTCCCAACCTTCAGCACATCTCCTGTCTGAATTTTTTCTTCCATATTCTTCACCCGCTCTCCGTTCTTCTGTACTCCGCCCTGGGCCACCAGCCTGCGAAATTCCGCGCCGCTGCCCACATAACCGCCGTTTACCAGCGGCCGGACACAGTCCAGCAGATTTCCTTTTTCCATGATAACCTGCAATATGTCCGCATCCTCCGGTACAAGGCGCTCAGTAAAGGCTTCCCTGAAAAACTTTTGAGCAGCTTCCGCTTCCTCCTCCCCATTGTACAGGGCCGTGATCGTCCCGGCAAGCAGCAGCTTTGCATCTCTGGGATTCCCGCCGTCCGCCAGTTCCTCCTTCACCTTGTCCAGCTCCTCCGGCTGAATGTCCGTGGCCAGTTCAAAGTACTTGATGATCAGACTGTCAGGTATCTGCATCACCTTTGTGAACATGGTTCTGGCATCCTCGTGCACGCCGATATAATTTCCCAGACTTTTACTCATTTTCTCCACTCCGTCAATTCCTTCCAGGACAGGCATGAACAGCGCCGCCTGGCATTCCTGGCCCCGCTCCCTCTGAAGACTTCTTCCCATGAGGATGTTGAAGGTCTGGTCTGTTCCTCCCAGTTCCAGATCAGCCTCCAGCACAACGGAATCGTAGGCCTGCATCAGAGGATAAAAAAATTCATGGAGCCCGATGGGAATGTTATTTCTGAAACGATTCTGAAAATCGTCCCGCTCCAGCATCCTTGCAACCGTAATAGTAGATGCAAGCTCCAGCACCTCACTTAAATTCAGCCGTCCCAGCCATTCGCCATTGTACCGTACCTGGGTCTTTTCTCTGTCCAGAATGTGAAAAATCTGCTCCTGATAGGTTTGTGCGTTGACAAGTACTTCTTCGTCCGTCAGTGCCTTTCTGCCCTTGCTCCTGCCCGTAGGGTCTCCAATCCTTCCCGTAAAATCACCGATTACCACAACAACCCGGTGTCCCAGATCCTGCAGTTGTTTCAGCTTTCGCAGCGCCACAGCATGCCCCAGGTGTATGTCCGGCGCGCTGGGATCCATGCCGAATTTAATGGTCAGAGGCTTCCCCGTCAGTATGCTGCGCCTAAGCTTCTCCTCCAGTTCCTCCTCTCCGATAAGCTCCGCTGCACCCTGCTTGATGACCCGCAAACTATGGTGGACGTCATCCTCCACACAAACTTCATTCTTCTTTCTTTCTTCCATGATCCTTCTCCTTTTCCTTTTTTGATCCAACTTCTTCCATACGCAAAAAAACTCCCGTCCTTTCAAAAGGACGAGAGCCTAAAGCCTCGTGATACCACCTAATGTTCACAGACAGTTCACACTGCCTGCCTCTTCAAGTACGGCTGCCGACACAGCTTATACTCTAGCACGATAACGGATGCGGGAACCGTCACAGCCTACTATCCGCAGCCGCGGAATTTGGTGTGAAGCTCAAAGATGTATTCACATATAGTTTCCCATGCGCCTCTCATCACCCGGCTGCTTTCTGTATGTTTCACTATCTGCTACTTCTTCTTGTCATTGCTTTTTAAGAATCAATCACTTGAATATGAAATTATTTGCATTATAAGAGATTAATAAGCGTCTGTCAATGCTTTTTTGCTTTTTTGAGTTTCCCCATTTTCCCGTGTAATAAAAATAGGGCCGCATTGCTTAAAACAACAATCGGTGGTATAATACCCCCATCGCAAAAAAGGGGGAAAACTAAAACTACATATGATTAGAATTGCACTTATTGACGATAACGTAGTATTTTTACAACACATCCAGGAAATTGTAGAATCCTGCGCAGAATTTACAGCGGACATGGTCTGCGACACCTATTCCAGCGGTCTCGATTTGCTGCGAGCTGACAGCGGGGAGTATCAACTGGTCATCCTGGATATGCAGATGGAGGGCAAAAGCGGTTACGAAACGGCAAAGTGGCTGCGTGAAACGAATAAAACGGTGGTTATCGCTTTTATTTCCGGTGTGGTGTTGCCGGAGCCGAAGCATTTTAAGGTACAGCCCTATCGATATTTGCTGAAAAACGCGGATTCGGAAGAAATCCGCCGGGATATAGAGGAACTGCTGCGGGAGACCAGGCGGCAGTGTTACGGCGAGACGGTGGAGGTCACCAGCGATGGGAAAGCCTGGCGGGTGGCCGCCAGGGACATCCTCTGTATTGCCAAGGCCAAGCGGGGCAGTTTGCTGACCATATCCGGGGGAAATGAAACGACCCTGCGGAGCAACGAGAAACTGGGAAACTGGTACCTGCAGCTCCATTCCCTGGGTTTTGAGTACGCCCATTCCAGCTATATTGTGAACCTGAAAGCCGTTATCAAGATCATGAATGACGAGCTTACTCTGAGCAATGGGGAGACTTTGAACATCAGTCGGGGCTGCCGTGGAAAATTCCATGAGAGTTTCTCCCTGTATTTCCACAAAGGCTATCATAGAGGAGCGGTACAATGATATTTTGGATTTTGCAATTCTGCGGCAGCTTTTTCGCCAATTTTGTGTTCTATGACTTTTGCCATGGCCAGCTAAAGCCCCGGGTAAGGGATCGGAAATGGGTTTTTCTCATTCTGCTGCTGTGTGCGGCAGCATCCCGGGCGGTAATTGCTCTGCAAAACGGCTTGCTGACTTTGGTTTCCGGGATGCTGATTTTGGCCGCGCAAATGCTGCTGCTTTTTCAGGACGATCACCGCAAGGAGCTGTTTTTGCTTCTGGTAGGAGAGACGGTAGCCCTTTTCCTGGAGCTGACAACGGACATCTTTTTGGTAGGTTTTCCCCTGTGGGTCCGGCTTTTGGAGACATGTGGCCTGAACCGGAGGGTGGGAGACTTTATTCTTGGCGCTTTGTCCTATGCCATGTGCTGGCTGGTGCTGCACAGGCTAAAGCTATATTTTCTCCGTACAAAATGCGCCATTGTGGAGCGATTTCCTCTGTCCTTTTTTGTGCTTCCTCTTGCCACAGCGCTTATCTATCTGGGCGCTTTTTTCAGCGAGATTGGCGGAAAGTGGGCCATATACAGCCAGCTTTCAGGGTATATCCTGCTGCCGGTGTCGAATATCCTGCTGTTTTATACTATACACAAGCTGTTTTACATCAGCGAAGAGAACCGGGAAAAGCAGCTGGCGGAGCAACAGGCTGCCTTGCAGCAGAGGTACTACCAGCATTTGGAGGAAATTGACCTGGGCCATAAGCGCTATGCCCATGACCTGAAAAACTGCATGACCTCCATTGGGACTTTGGCTGCCGCCGGAGGCAATGAAGAGATCATGGCGCTGCTGAAGGACATGGAGGTAGAGCTGGATATCCTGACCGGCCAATGCTATACCGTCAGTCCTATTCTTAACGCTCTGCTCTGGGAAAAGGAGGCGCTGGCCGGACGGTGCGGCGTGCTGATGGAGATAAAAGCGGAAACCGCACCGGAATGGGCCAGGGTTCCCGGGCGGGATTTGATTATTATGATAGGAAACCTGCTGGACAATGCCATTGAAGCGGCGAAGCCGTGCAAACAGGGTCGTGTACAGGTTGGGCTGTATTCCGAAGAGCACTTTCTGGTGACGGAAATAGAGAATACCTGTGGAGAAACGGCCGGTACCTTTGGTGAGGGGCTTACGTCCACCAAGACAGATGGGGAAAACCACGGCTTTGGGCTTGTCAATGTGCGGGACACGGTGGAAAAGTATGGCGGGACCCTGTATACAGCCCAGAAGGACGGCCTGTTTACCGCCGTTTTAACAGTGGCAAAAATCTGCCTGGCCCCGGGCACACAGTAAAATTTGCCGATTTAGGTGCTGATTTAGCCGGGGTGCTTTACATCCCCTGACGACGGAGTTATCCTCATTATGACACTGTAAATTCGCTGTCGCGGATGGTACTGCAGGCAAGGTATCTTCCGCGGCACTGTTGTTTATTGACAGAAAAGTGAGGATTAGTATGGAAGAAAATATTTTACACAAACGTCCAAAGGAACAGCAAGCAAAGGTTTTACGCAAAGTGAGGATTACTACAGAGGAAAACGTTTTGAGCGCAAAGGAAATGGCTGATTTGAGCATCAAACAGGAAGTAGAAGAGTCTATCCAGACGCTGACTGCGCTGCAAAATCTGTTTGATGAGAATCCCAGCGAGGAGGTTGCCGTTGAGCTGGCCAGAGGCTTGCGATGGCTGTGCGGCAGGGCATCCGCAGTGCAGGCTCAGGTGGCCTACGGCGGGCTGCAGGGTCTGGGCATGATGTACGTAGAAAGCAGGCCCGTGCTGGAGGAGCAGGCCAAGGGCATTATCAACCTATGCGCTAAGTTGGATGAGACTTCGGCCTTTGTGTACAAGGCCCAGCTCCAGGGAGTGCTGTTCGCCTGTCCTGAACTGGCCGATGTCATCAAGAACTATCAACCAAACGGAGATTAAGGAGGAAAAACCTATGTACAATCAACTGATCAGCTATATTGACGGCTGCTGCTTTAACTGGCACAGTGATCCGGCCAACTGTTTCGGCGCCCCTGCTCTGATGGAGGAGAAACACTTTTGGGATGAGGTCGATCTGTGCGACGACGAGGATCTGGGTGCGATCATCGAGTTGGCCCGGACGGCCCTGTCTTTTTCTCAGAGTCGTGAGGAGGAACCCAATGCGGATTTTGTCAAATACCTGATGGATCATGGTTTTGACATCAACGCCAGTGTTCCGGGTCACGAATGCCTGCTGATACAGTCCGCAAAGCGGGATCTGAGCCCCATGATGTTCCAAAAACTGCTGGATCTGGGAGTCGACCCCTATGTGGAAAACTCCGACGGAGAAAACCTCCTGTTGATTGCGGCGAAAAAGGAGTACGATCCGGATGAGGAAGAGGAGAGGGGTGCGCTGGCCCGCTGCCTGGTGGAACATGTGGACCTCTCCCGAATCGACGGGCCGGACCGCTATGGCATTACCCCTTTGATGTACGCTGTCATGAACGGGCATATTCTGTTGGTCAAAACCCTATTGGACAATGGCGCGGATGTGAACGCTGTTGGCACTGTGCCGGATGGCGGCAACGGTTATTGGATCCCTCTGGAC
>JAIDME010000150.1 GCA_029050705.1 Acetatifactor sp. | reverse complement strand
GATTTAGATGGTTTTAGTAATAAATTAGGTTTTAATAAGAGAAGTTTTGCAGAATGGGGAAAGGAAGTAAGCCAATCTTTTGATAATACAGGTAAAGGATTAAAAGGTCTTAAAGAAGCGTTCAAAACCGCTTTGGTTGCACCAAAAAAAACAGATGCAATTAAATTAATTGAGGAAGCGCATTTTTCTTCGATTTTTCCAGTGGAAAACGCAAAAAGTTTCTTTGAATATTATAATATAAGTGGTTCTCAATCAATAGCAACTTTAACGCAATGGTGCGATGAACTTGGCGTTACAGATAAAACAATGAAAGCATATCTTGTTGACTGTATGCAAAAACAAGTTCCCGCATCATTTGAAGGATACAATAACTATGTTCAATCTGCAATTGCTAAAAGCAAGCAATTAACTATCTCAGCCAAAGCAGGATCAGCAGCACTTAAAGCACTCTCTGAAGCTGGAAATATGATTGCTATGTGGGCTATTACCAAAGTAATCGGATTTGTTGTTGAAGGTTTTGACAATCTGCACACAACTCTGGAAGAACAGCAGGAAATTACACAAAATCTACAAGGCGAACTGTCAGAAGTCCAGTCCGCCATTTCTGATGTAAATTCTGAACTACAAGCTACTGCTAATCGGATTGACGAGCTTAATGCAAAAGATTCTCTGTCTTTCGTGGAACAGGAAGAATTGGATAACTTAATTACCCAAAACGAAGAACTAGAGCGTAGAAACAAATTACTTGCGGAACAGGAAGCAAGCAAACAGCAAGAAATTGCTGAATCTGTCAAAAAGGAATTTGATAAAAAGTATGTCAGACAGACTTATTCCAGAATCTTTTTGCAGCAGGAAATTGATGAAGAGAATGCAAAAAGAACGCGCTATAATGAGCTATATTCTAACGAGGGCTACAACACCAGCGAAGAAGTTGCAGAAATGCGACAGTTAAGATTAGAACTGGATGAATTGAATTCTGTCGATCCTACAGCTTCCTTTCCTGAACATATTCAGCAGACTATAGCTGCATATGAAGAGTTAAATCAACGAAAAAAA
This sequence comes from Acetatifactor sp., assembly GCA_029050705.1. Lineage (GTDB taxonomy): Bacteria > Bacillota > Clostridia > Lachnospirales > Lachnospiraceae > Acetatifactor. The sequence goes on along the minus strand of JAIDME010000150.1, from coordinate 4,775 downwards.
AGCGGTGCTGAACTTACTAAAGAAGAAGAAAATCATCTTTCAAAATACCGCGAAGAATTGATTACTACTGCTGTTGATCTGGATGATTATAGTAGCAGATATGGGATAGATGATGAAACAAACCAGTTATGGAACAATCTGTTGGATTCCATGTACGAATGCTTATATCCTGCTGAACATCTTACAGAAAAATTCAATGAAGTGTTTAACAGCCTATCCGAAAATGTGCAGACCGAATTAAAAGAAGCTGCCAGAAACGGATCTTTATCCGTTGAAAGCTTATCTGACAATATCATTGACAAATTTGCCACTGCTGGTTTCTCCGCAACAGAAATTATTGAGCAGATTTGCTCCACGCTAGAAGACATTGAAAGTATCTCCTCGAACAATGAACCCATTACTCTTTTCTCCCAACTCAACACTTCCTCAGACTCTCTGGACAAACTCCAGTCCTCCGTAAAATCTGCGGCAGATGCATATGCCACTCTTCTATCAGGTAATTACTCTTCTACTGAACTTCTTGACTCCATCCAGGCAATAAATCAGGCAGCAACAGATATGGGCAGTTCCATTAATTGGGAAGATATTGATTTGAAAGATATAGACTCCTTAGATTTGCTTGGTAATAAGCTTGAGGAAGTATCACAGAAATATGCAGAAAGCATACTGTCAGGAGCAGGTATTGATGACAGTGAATTTAGCCAGATACTTACCGATATCGTATCGCAAATGTATGAGGCGGAAGCAGAATTCACCGGAATGAATGCTCAGCTTGACAATCTGCAGTCTTCTTACCAGACATTGACAGGCATATTGGAATCCTATAATGAAACAGGACATATCAACCTTGATAACCTGCAATCATTACTGACTGCTGATGAAAACCTGATCGCTATGCTTGAGGTTGAAAACGGCCAGCTTGTGATCAACCAAGCCGCTTATGAAAATCTTGTAGCTGCACAGCTATTGGAATTTAAGGCAAAACTTGATGATGCCGCCGCTGCTGAAATAGAAGTTCTTGCAAAGAATAAGTCAGAAGAAGCGACAAATAATAACGCGAAAGCATCCGAAGATGCAGTTGCAAAACTTAATGCGGAGACGGAAGCATTCAATAGAAATACTGAAGCTGCCGGTGAAAATGCTATTACAAAAGCGATTGCAGATGCTGAGGAAGCAGGCGTTTCAAATGAAGAGATACAGGGTGTACTGGACAAATACACGGCGATATGGAACGCCGCAAAGGACAATTACAGCACAGATTTTCCTGCATTTATGAATGGTGCCAAATCCGGTGCAAGTTCTGCTGGTGAAGCCGCAGGCAAATCTGCCGGTGAAGCATTCACAGAAGCACTCGACAAAGAACTCGCCGCCTTGGACAAAAAGCTGGAAGCCGGTTATATAGACTTCAATGACTATATACAGGCAAGGCTTGCTCTCATCAAAGATTACTATAATCAAGGCAAACTTTCTGCTGATGAATACTACTCTTATCTCGAAAAACACTACGATACACAGCTATCTTACATGGATAAGGTTGTGAATGCTGTAACGAGAAGGATTGACGCAGAGCTGGATGCCTTAAAGCAGCAGAAAGAGGAAGTAGAGAATATCTACAAAGTACAGATTGAATCTCTCGAAGAGGAAAAGAATCTGTTAGAAGAAGCCAATAAAGAACGTCAGCGGCAGAAAGATCTGCAGAAATCTCTTTATGATTTGGAGAAGGCAAGAAATCAGCGTACACAGTTGGTATATACCGAAGACAAGGGAATGCATTATGTTGCAGATGATCAGTCTATTCGGGACGCACAGGAAAACGTTGATAATGCCAGATATGACATCCGGATCGCTGAAATCGATAAGTCTATTTCCAAACTGGAAGAAGCCCGCGACAAGGAAACTAACGCCATTGACGAAATGATTTCCAATCTGGAATCATACAAGGATGCATGGAACGATGTTACCTCTGCATATGAGGAGGAACAGGAAAATCTATTCGCTGCGCAAATTCTGGGTGCTGATTGGGAAGCTGACATACTAAACGGCAGGCTTGATGTATTAAATGCCTTTAAAAATGAATATATCCGTATACAGCAGGAAATAGCAGATGCAGCATTGAAATCCGCTAATGAACAGGCTAAAACAACGGACGGTGGTAAGAAGCAGCTACTACCTGAGGATGATAAGAAAGATCCGTCCACATCCAAACCAAATGGCGGAAACCCTCATACTCCATTAGGCGGCACTTTCGATAATTACAAAAAGTATTTTGCAGAATACGCATCTGGTACAAATAATGCCAAAAAGGGACTCAACCTTGTAGGCGAAGATGGCCCGGAAGCTTACTTTGACAACCATGGCCATGTTGCAATCGTTACAAAGCCTACGCTGATTCCTATGGAAGGCGGAGAGGTTGTAAAGAATGAGCGGGACACTAAGAAGCTGCTGGATCCCGATAACCTTGCTTCTGTTGATACAGCATCTGTATTAACCCCCATTCAGCCAGGCAGTTTTATGTGGGATTTACAGGAAAAGTTTAATGCCTATATTAATAAAATGGGCAAAGATATAAGCTCTGTTATGGCTCCCGTTGATTCCATTCAGAATAATATGGCAAGAACGGTTAATGGTATCAGTCCTGCCAACAACATCACCAATACCGGAATACATCAGGTTACTATAGGAGATATTCATGTGACCTGCCCCGGTGTGACGAGTCAGGAAGTGGCAAGACAAGTAGGTGTAGAGCTGAACAGACAGTTCAGCGGTTTTTCTCTTGTTGCTTTGCAGGAAAGTAAAAAATAGCAAAAGGAAGTGATAAAGTCAAAATGAGCTTCAAACAGGAAATATTGAAATCAATCCAATTGATGATCGATGAAGAAATCTCTTCATATAAGACGGATAGAACCTATAAATCCGTTGTCAAAAGAACTGATAAAAAGGGATACGTGATTCTTGACTCAGCCGGAAGCGAGCGGACGGTACAGTGCTGCATACCCGGGGTCGAATTGAAGGCCGGTCAATATGTATGGGTGAAAGAACCTATGGGAGACCTGAAAGGACTGCATATCTGCGGTGTGTTTGATAAGTGATCCGTTAATACAGAAAGAAGGTGATTCAAATGGCAAAACCACAGATCCAACACATAAATCCTTTTGACGCCAATAAGGATTATGAAATATCAATTTTATGGACCGGCAATCGTGCATGCGCTAATCGTATAATAATTTATAGCAACAAGACTAACGCTGTTGTATACGACCATATGGTATCTTCGTATGTTCTAAAACATACAATTCCCGCTTACACGCTGGTTAACAATCAGCAATATACGATTCAGGCACAGATATACGACTCCGAAAATATCCCATCGGCATTATCAAACAAAGTTCTGTTCCGCACGTTTACAACGCCTGATTTCTATTTTGAAGGTTTATCTGGAAATCCGGTAATATCCAATTCATCCTTTCCCGCTGCAGTCCATTACCATTCGGATGATTGGGAAGACATCGGCAAATATGTATTTTACTTATATGATGCGTCAAAAAAGCTGCTGATGAAAAGTGACGAAATGACAGACAGCTTTGATATCAGATATACTTATAGAGGACTTGATAATAATACAGTCTACTATCTGAGATGTGTCGGCGTTACCGTCAATGGAATGGAACTGGATACCGGATATGTTGAGATTACTGTAAAATACGAAAATCCTAATACATATGCCCGCATTTATGCTACTCCTGTCCCTTCACAGGGATGTATTCAGGTCGCAACGAATCTGATCATCATCCAATATGACGGCACGGACCGTTTTGAGTATATTGACGGCATGATCGATCTTAGGGACAAGACCTTGTATTACGATGAAGGTTTTTTGATTGAGGATGATTTTACGGTTATTATCCGCGGAATGAATCTCCGGAAAAATGCCGAACTGCTGAAAATGAAAAATGATCGTGACGGATTAGTTGTAAGCAGTCATATCTATACGGATGGCAGCTTACGGTTCCGACTGACTGTGCCAAACGGCGTATCTCACTATCTGCTCTATTCCGGCAATCTGCGGTTTTCCGATCAGGATATGGTGACTGTTGTCATCAGGCGAAAAAATAATGTATACCAATTGCAAGCATTTGTGGGAGGTGATTAACACATGCTTATATGCGGAAGTAATTTTGCAGGTGGTGAGTCAGCATGTGCTTTGACTCCCACCAATTTAGAAAATATTAACTATGTAGAATTAAAAAACGGGATATATGATGATTTATATATCACCAAGGCAACTGCCTTTGAATTAAGCGGCGAATGTCCGAACGAATGGGATTTTGATACTGTTCTGTGGGCCAAATTTAATAATACCACTAATGCAGGCAATGTAGATTGGAATCTGGAAACAACATCGCATATTGTCTTAAAGAGCAGAACCGATGGACGTTTTGAATGGAAGACCATTGCCATGAAAGAAATACATTCAATTGAAGATTTTGCAATAAACTATCCTGATTATTTTGTAGCTTCCGGACAATCCGTAGAATATGCGGTTGTTCCTGTTCTATACGGAAGCGAGGGACTTTATTCAAGTACCAAGACAACCTCCAAATTTCAAAAGATGTTTTTGATCGAAGGCGGTACAATCTGGGGAACCGAAATTACGGATGGTTTCTGCGATACAACCCGCAATATCCCCTCTTCCACTGTTGAGCTGTTAAACAGCAAATACCCTGTTTTTGTACGCAATACCATAGCCAACTATGATACCGGTAATTGCAAGGGTT
>JAIDME010000015.1 GCA_029050705.1 Acetatifactor sp. | reverse complement strand
TACTGAAAGTACTGAAAACGGCAGTAAGGGCAGCTATAAATTTATTTTTGAAGGGCTTACCGTCGGCAAAACCTATTATGTGTACTGCCATTTATGGGATCCTCACGACATTTCTGAGGCTATTTTCGGGTCTCATTATGCGGTATACCTGGGCTCCGGTGTGCCCACAGCTGTTTCTGCTCCCGGCAGCAGTTCTTCCGGCAGCACTTCCTCCGGCAGTACTTCTTCCGGCAGCAGCAATCAATCAGCATGGGCTGCTTACGAGGAAACGGTGACCGGTCAGATCAAAGCGGCGGAAGCCGGTTCCACCATCGTCATGGATGAGGGTGTCACCACTCTGTCCAACGCCATGATGAGGGAGCTGCTTGAGAAAGGAGATGTTTCCTTAAGGCTCGAATTCACGTATGAAGGCAAGGACTATGTCATCATCATTCCGGCAGGTGCGGCCCTTGACGACGATATTCCCTGGTATGGCCCTCTGTATCTGGCAGCTCGTTTCGGAAACAGCGCAGGAACTGAGAAAACCTCCGAAGCGGGAGGAACCTATGTGGTAAAGTCCGGCGATACCCTGAGCAAAATTGCGGCGGCAAACAATATGACGCTGAAAGATCTGCTGGCAAAGAATCCTCATATTAAGGATGCAAATAAAATTGCCGCAGGTAAGAAGATTAATCTGTAAAAATATAAATAATAAGCAGCTTTTATGGTAAAGTCCCGGGAACCTTTCTGGCTCCCGGGATTTTTAACGGTTATTTTGATTGAATTCTTGGCAAATAATGTGTTATCATCAGACCAGGGTTATCGGAAGGATACGAATGTTTTTTTGCGGGAAGTGGGATTATGAATCGGATCAATTATCAGAAAGAACTGGATAAGCTGCTGGAACGGCTGGGGGAGCAGGGGGTGGGAGAAGAAGACGTGCCAGCGCTCTTCCTGCACAGTTGCTGTGCGCCATGCAGCAGCTATGTGTTGGAATATCTGTGCAGATACTTTCGAATTACTGTTTTTTATTACAATCCCAATATCTCTTTTACGGAGGAGTACAGCAAGCGGGCGGCGGAGCAGAAGAGGCTGATCGGAGCCTATAATGAGGAGAAAAGGGGACATCGGATCCAAATAGTGGAGGGGGATTATGAACCCGGCCGCTTTATGGAGACAGTCAGGGGGCTGGAGAAATGTCCGGAGGGCGGAGAGAGATGTTTCCGCTGCTATGAACTGCGCCTGAGGGAGACGGCAAAGCAGGCGGCAGAGGGGAAATTTGACTACTTTTGCACCACTCTGTCTATCAGCCCCTTAAAGAATGCTGAGAAGCTAAATGAAATCGGGCTGGCGCTGTCGGCGGAATACGGAATCAGCTGGCTGCCCTCGGATTTTAAAAAGCGGAATGGCTATAAAAGATCAATTGAGCTGTCGGCGGAATATGGGCTTTACAGGCAGAATTACTGCGGCTGTGCTTTCAGTGTGAGGGAATGCAGACCATCCGATGAGATTAATCGTTGATTTTGGTTGCAAAGGGCCGGGTGTCAGGGTATAATTCTATTGGCGCAGAAAATAAGAAATGTGAGGGACAGAATGAAAAAATTTTTGGATCTGTTGTCGGAGGAAATGGGACGGGCCTTTGAGACGGCGGGCTATGACGGCACGCTGGGTAGGGTCACGGTTTCCAACCGTCCCGACCTGTGTGAATATCAGTGTAATGGCGCAATGGCGGGAGCAAAGCTGTATCACAAGGCACCGGTTATGATTGCGAAGGATGTGGCGGAAAAATTAGCGGACAGCGAGGTGTTCAGGGAAGCGGAGGCAGTTGCCCCTGGATTTCTGAATCTGAAGCTGTCGGAGGAATATCTGCTGAAAGTGGTTCAGGAGATGGCCGGGGATTCCCGATTCGGTCTGGAAAAGCCGGAGAAGAAAAAGAAGATTGTGGTTGACTATGGCGGGGCAAATGTTGCAAAGCCTCTTCATGTAGGGCATCTGCGCTCCGCAGTCATCGGAGAGAGCATTAAGCGCATCAACCGCTATGTGGGCCATGAGGTCATCGGCGACGCACATCTGGGAGACTGGGGGCTGCAGATGGGGCTTGTGATAACGGGAATAAAGGAGAGAAAGCCGGAACTGGTTTATTTTGACGAGAGTTATGAGGGAGAATATCCCAAGGAGGCTCCTTTCACAATCTCCGAACTGGAAGAAATTTATCCGGCATCCAGCGCAAAGTCCAAGGAGGATCCCGTATACAAGGCACAGGCTATGGAGGCCACATATAAACTTCAGAACGGTGTGCGGGGCTACCGCGCACTCTGGCAGCATATGATGGATGTATCTGTGGCGGATCTGAAGAAAAATTACAGCAGTCTGAATGTGGAATTTGACTTGTGGAAGGGGGAGAGCGATGTACAGTATCTCATCCCGGAGATGGTGGAATATATGAAGGAAGGCGGCTACGCCTATATCAGCGAGGGAGCCCTGGTGGTGGATGTGAAGGAGGAGACGGACACCAAGGAGGTGCCTCCCTGTATGATATTAAAGTCCGACGGGGCATCCCTGTACAACACCACCGACCTTGCCACTATTTTGGAGCGCATGCGCCTGTATCATCCTGATAAGATCATTTATCTGACGGACAAGCGCCAGGATCTCTATTTTGACCAGGTGTTTCGCTGCGCCCGCAAGACAAAGCTGGTAGAGCCGGAGACAGAATTAAAGTGGATCGGCTTCGGAACGGTGAACGGCAAGGACGGCAAGCCTTTCAAGACCAGGGACGGCGGTGTGATGCGTCTGGAGACCCTGATTCAGGAGACCAGGGACGAAATGTACAGAAAGATTAAAGAAGGCAGGGAAATGCCGGATGAGGAGGCCGGAAAGGTAGCCGACCTGGTGGCGATATCCGCTCTGCTTTATGGAGACCTATCCAATCAGGCATCTAAAGATTACATTTTTGATCTGGACAGATTTACTTCCTTTGAGGGAGATACCGGCCCCTATATCCTGTACACGATTGTGCGCATTAAGTCCATCCTTACAAAATATAAGGAACAGGGCGGCAGTACGGAGGGAATTGTATTGCAGGCGGCTGCAAATGAGGCTGAGAAGGAACTGATGATGGCATTGGTACAGTTTAATACCATGATGCAGAGCGCGGCGGAGGAGGCGGCGCCCCATAAGGTGTGTGCTTATATCTATAATCTGGCAAATGCTTTTAATCACTTTTACCATGAGACAAAGATATTGGGTGAAACGGATGGGAAAAAGCGGGAAGGACTGATCGCGCTGCTTCTGCTGACCCGGGATGTGTTGGAGACATGTATTGATGTCCTGGGATTTTCAGCACCGGAAAAGATGTAAAAAGTGGTTGACAAAAGTGGTGCTACAGGGTATACTAATTCAGTCGGCTGTTGAAGCGGCCGACTAATGGAAGTTTAGCTCAGCTGGGAGAGCATCTGCCTTACAAGCAGAGGGTCATAGGTTCGAGCCCTATAACTTCCACTCCGGCCTTGGCCGGCGAAGATGGCGAGATAGCTCAGTTGGCTAGAGCATGCGGTTCATACCCGCAGTGTCGAGGGTTCAAATCCCCCTCTCGCTACTAACGTATATTTTCACAAAAGAAAAGAAGCAGGATTTTGCTTCTTTTCTTTTTGTTTTTATTGATTGTAAATAAAATTTTTATAAAAAATAAAATTATTTAATTATCGCATCTTGCTATTGTGCAAAAAATGCGTTAAAATCACATTGCAGGATATCAGTTAATGCAACTAGCAGGTCTACACTGGGGTTATTGGTTCCACTTTCCACCTTGCTGTAGGTACTCGAGGTAATCTCGACCCCTTCTAATTGCAACTTGGCAACGATATCTGCATTCCTCAGGTTGCGCTTTAATCTTAACTTTTTCATGTTTGTACCGACCAAATTATTGGTTCGTTGATTGATGCGTAATTGTTTCATACTCAAAATTTTATCCTTAAATTTTCAAAATCGTTGCCAAAATAGACGCGCTTGAGATAAAGTGACGTGATACAATTATGAGCATAGGGCACATGCAGATTTTATGAGGTGTAAAACAAATGGAGAATATTAAAAAAATTTTTAAGAACCTTAGAAGGTATTACCGAAAAAGAAGACTGTATAAACTTGCCGAGATTGATGCCAGTATAATGTGTGGAAAACTCTTTCATATACTGCCGACGGAAGTATACATCGAAGGTGATAAAGAGACAATGCTGAAAGAGACTCGGCGGATTTTACGCGAATATAAATGTATTGATACAGATGAGTGGCCCCTCGATGACGAGGACGTGAAAATCTGACAACTGAATAGAGATAATAAATAAGATAGAATGTATTCTATCAGAATAAACTGTGCTTTGCAAGAATTTTCTGCCCTAAAATACTTGCAAAATCTTTTTGTGGTGTGTATAATACCACATTAGTGGAAGGCACACGGGAAACTGTTGTATTCGTACAACAGTTTTTTTGTATCATAAATCGGTTGCTGACAGCGGCAGAGAGGAATTGAATGGATAGTGTAAATATTTTTGAATCTTGGGAAGAAATGATAGACGAACGGATTCTGCTTGCAGTGCATGAAATGGGATTTGACACGTTTACTCCCATACAGGAGCAGGCGATTCCCTGCCTGTTGAACGGTGAGGACATTATCGGACAGGCCCAGACAGGGACAGGCAAGACGGCGGCATTCGGGATACCGTTGCTGCAGAAGGTGGACCCGGAACTTAGAAAGCTGCAGTGTGTGATCTTGTGTCCCACCAGAGAACTGGCAATCCAGGCATCGGAAGAACTGCGCAGGATAGCAAAATACCTGCAGGGGGTCAAAATTCTGCCCGTATATGGCGGACAGGATATAGGAAAACAGATCAGCGGGCTCCGTGGCGTGCAGATTATTGTAGGTACGCCGGGGCGTGTCATGGATCATATGCGCCGCCATACTATTAAGCTTAAGGATGTAAATATGGTGGTGTTGGACGAGGCGGATGAGATGCTGAACATGGGGTTCAGAGAGGATATGGAGCTGATTCTGGGCCAGATACCGGGAGAACACCAGACAGCCCTCTTTTCTGCAACTATGCCACGGCCGATTCTGGAGATCACGGGGCAGTTTCAAAAGGATGCCAGACTGATCAAGGTTGCGGCAAAGGAGCTGACAATTCCCCTGGTGTCCCAGAGATATTACAGGGTGAAGAGACAGGACAAGGATGCTGCGTGTATCCGGCTGCTGGAGTATTACCAGCCGACTCTGTGTCTGATTTTCTGCAATACTAAGGTAAAGGTGGACGAACTCACGGAAATCGTGCGCAAAGCCGGTTTTAAGTCGGAGGGCCTGCACGGGGATATGTCCCAGCACCAGCGGGACACTGTAATGCGCCGGTTTCGGGCTGGAAGCACGAACATTCTGATTGCCACCGACGTTGCGGCCAGAGGAATTGACGTAGACAATGTAGAGGCTGTTATCAATTATGACATTCCGCAGGACATCGAATATTATGTGCACCGTATCGGGCGGACAGGGCGTGCGGGCAAGACAGGCCGTTCTTTTACTTTTGCCTCGGCGGGTGAGATATACCGTATTCGGGAGATAGAGCGCATATGCCACACTACGATTGAGGAGAAAAAGCTGCCGGGAGCCTCAAAGGTACTGAAAGCAAAAGCGGATAAATATCTGAACAGCGCATGGACACTTCATGAGCATGAGGACATTGAGCTGATGAAGAGTTATCTGCGGTTGAAGATGGATGAAAATGAGTGCGATGCTCTTGAACTGGCGGCGGCCATGCTGAAACTGCAGGTGGGAGACAAAGGGCCGGAGATAGAGGCTGACAAGCCGGAGCGCAGAGACAGGAGCCGAGGCAGAAGCGGATATGGCAGGAACAGTGGACGTGGCAGGGATACGGGCTATGAGCGCCGTGGAGACACAAGAGACAGAAATGCTGAGTATGGACGCCGTGGTGGCAAAAGAGATAAGGATGCCGGCTACGAGCGCCGTATTGCCTTTGCCAGGCCTAAAAAGAAAAAGTAACTATTCAGAACCCCATTCGCAAAATCGCTGCTTTGCAGCTTTCCTTTTGCTCATGTGGTTACTTCGCCAAAAGCAAACTTTTTCATTATATTTGCATGGCTCTGAATAGTTACAAGAAAAAATAAGTGACAGGAGGGTTTGCAGGTTGAGAATCGGAACGGGATATGATGTGCACAGGCTGACAGAAGGACGGGAACTTATTGTAGGAGGCGTGAAGATTCCTTATGAGAAGGGGTTATTGGGGCATTCTGATGCGGATGTGCTTCTCCATGCCATTATGGATGCGCTTCTGGGCGCAGCAGCCCTTGGAGACATCGGGAAGCATTTTCCGGACAGTAGTCCTGAATACAGGGGAATCTCCTCTTTGATTCTGTTAAAAAAGGTGGGGGAACTTTTGGAGCAGGAGGGCTTCCTGGTGGAGAATATCGATGCCACTATCATTGCCCAGGCACCTAAAATGCGTCCCTACATTGACACCATGCGGGAAAATATTGCAAAAACGCTGGAGATGGATTTGAATTGTGTCAACGTGAAAGCTACCACGGAAGAAGGGCTTGGCTTTACGGGGGCGGGAGAAGGCATTGCCGCCCAGGCCGTCTGTATGCTGACCAGTCCCTTTGATCTGACCGCCCGACAGATTTCATCGGAGCAAGGCATCGGAAACTGTGAGGGCTGCAGCGGCTGCCGAAGATGAGGAAATTCATTCACTCGCACCTTAAGCCTCAGATTCTTCTTAAATTCATACCCGGCGAAGTATTCTGACTGTATGATGTCATCGGATAATTCTTCGCCGCGGTAAAACGGCGGACGGGGATTTAATAGGGCATTTTGGTAAAAACTACGGTTTCACCATCTGCCACCCCGCCGTAAACATCATTTGTTTTATGCCCCACATTCAGATAATGTTCTATGACATATTTGGCGGTAAAGGGCATGTCGAGTGCTGCTAACTCTGAAAATGAGAACCATTTACAAATTCCCTCATCGGATGAAAGGCACTCATTTACACCATTGTTTAGCTCTGCAAAAAAGTAATAATTTTGTCTGATTTCTCCTTTTACCTGTCGAAGAGTAACATATCGCAAGGACAAATTTTTAATGTTGTTCTCTTTCAGTCCCAGTTCTTCCTCTAATTCCCGCAATACACAGGCTCTCGCATCATTTAACTCAAAATCTTCGAAGTGGCCCCCCGCCGAGCCAATCCAGACATTATTTGCTACGCGGCTTCCCTGTCTGAAAAGTAACAGCATTTTGTCTGCATTTGTTATATATATGGATGTCATATTTCTCAGTTTTCCGTCCATTACTCCGGCCTCCTGTTTTCGGTATAGTCCACAGCGTTTCCATAAGCAGTGATGCTTTTTTACAGTATAACATATAAGTGCCGGAAATCTCAAAAGAAAAATGTCTTGCGGATACCCCGCTGATGTTGGGAGCGTGGAGGAATTTTTGGAAAAGGCAGACATTAAAAATCCTTGACAAAATCCTGAAATTTGCATATTCTAATTTTAACAGATATTCAAATAGACTAAATGCAGTGAACGGAAAGAGTACTTTTTCGGAAGGATGTCAGAGAGGGAGCGTCACCGGGCTGAGAGCGTTCCTCATCTGAGAAAAGGGAAGTGCATCCGGGAGCAGATTTGCAGAGGGCGGTGGGAGCCGCAGGTAGGTGAATCCGCAGACGTGCGTTAAACGTGTTGAGAGAAGGGTGAATATGCCCTTAAGTAGAGTGGAACCGCGGATAAATTCGTCTCTAAGATGAAATTTACTGCGGTTTTTTTATTGAATAGGAAATAACGAGTTTGCGAAGCAAATCTCGCAAGCGGGCTTGCCCGCTTTTGTATGCACAGGGCTGCATGTGGAATCCGGCTGCTTTGCAGCATGCGGCCCGCGCGGCGAGTAGGGAGAAATTTTTCCCTGCTCGATTTTAGAACAAAGACAGTTCAAAAGGAGAGCAATATGGGTTTTCTCAGTAATATCAGGGAAGAAATCCGGATCATCCGGGAGCGCGACCCGGCAATCCATTCCTCTATGGAGGTATTTCTCTACCCCAGCTTTAAAGTTATGCTGCACTACCGGGCTGCACACAGGCTGTACGAGAAGGGGCATTTTTTCCTGGCCAGGTGGGTGTCCCAGCGGGCAGCGCGCAAGACTGGCATTGAAATTCATCCCGGTGCCAAAATCGGGAAGGGGTTGTTCATAGACCACGGAAACGGTGTCATCATCGGAGAAACAACGATCATCGGTGACAATGTGACTCTGTATCAGGGCGTGACGCTGGGCGGAACGGGAAAAGAACATGGCAAGCGCCATCCCACCATCGGCAACAATGTGATGATCAGTGCAGGGGCAAAGGTACTGGGTTCCTTCACCATCGGGGACAATTCCAAGATCGGCGCGGGGAGCGTGGTGCTGAGCGAGGTGCCGCCCAACTCCACGGTGGTGGGTGTGCCGGGGCGTGTGGTGAAGCGGGGCAATGTGGCACTGCCTCAGGAGACTATGAACCAGACGGATCTGCCGGATCCTGTGAGAGAAGACATTGTAAACTTACAGTGTGCCGACACAGAACTTACAAACAGGTTATTGGAGCTGGAAAAGGAAATGCGGATACTGCGTGGCAGCCGCGCGGCAGAATAAGCGGAAAGCACGGAAATAAACATCCAAATATAAATTGGTACGTAAGCAGAGAGGTGACGCAATGGAAAACAAACTATATTTTTACAACACACTGACAAAGAAGGTAGAGCAGTTCGTGCCGAATGTGGACGGGAAGGTTGCTATGTACACCTGCGGTCCAACCGTGTATCACTATGCCCACATCGGGAATCTGAGAAGTTATATCACGGAAGACTTGCTGGAGAAGACTCTGCGCTATATCGGCTATGATGTAAAACGTGTCATGAATATCACCGATGTGGGACACCTTTCCAGTGATGCGGATACCGGCGAGGATAAGATGCTGAAAGGTGCAAAGAGGGAGCACAAGACGGTGATGGAGATAGCAAAGTTCTACACGGACGCTTTCTTCAGCGACTGCGATAAACTCAACATCAAGACGCCGGATGTGGTGGAGCCGGCCACCAACTGTATTGCCGAGTTTATTCACATGATTCAGGTGCTGTTGGAGAAGGGGTTTGCCTATGAGGCAGGCGGCAATATTTATTTTGATACTTCAAAACTGAAGGAGTACTATGTATTTTCGAACCTGAGCGAGAAAGAACTGTTGGTGGGTGTCCGGGAGGACGTGGATGAGGATGTGAACAAGAGGAACAAGAGCGACTTTGTACTGTGGTTTACCAAGTCCAAATTTGACGATCAGGAGTTAAAGTGGGAAAGTCCCTGGGGCGTTGGATATCCCGGCTGGCATATCGAGTGTTCCTGCATCAGCATGAAGCATCTGGGAGAGTATATGGAC
>JAIDME010000149.1 GCA_029050705.1 Acetatifactor sp. | reverse complement strand
ATCAGCCTGACGGCAAAGGAGTATGACCTTTTCTATCTTCTGGTGGTGAACAGGGGGCAGGTCCTCACCTATGGGCAGATATACCAGAATGTATGGGGCGATGAGGCAATCGGCAGGGAGAATAATGCCGTGAAATGCCATATCAGGAACCTGCGTGAAAAGCTGTTCAAGGCGATGCCGGATGCCGCTTTTGCAATCCGGTGTGTCAGGGAAGTTGGGTACTGCTTTGAGGTGGCTTCGGAATAATAAATTACAAACGGCGGCTTGGATCGCACTGTCCAGGCCGCTGTTTTTTCGCGAGCAACGAACGCTTCGAGCATCGAGCAACAGGGAGGAAAGGATTTCAGAAAATAAAAATTTTATAAAATTTCAAATTAAGGGTGTGCAAAACGTCCTGCCAACGTGGAAATAAGTAGAGGGAAAATTTTCTCGTTTCTGCACATTGACAAACACCGCCGCCAGGCGGTCATATCCAGCAGCATAGATACGTTAGCTGTCCAGCTTGATAAAGCTGAGCGATGCGGAGGACACGCCAGGACCACCTGCAGGGAACAACCTGTCAAAAAGATCACATCAAAGGTGCAGAGCGGCAAATGTCTCGTCCCAAGGCGGCCTGTGGCGGGCCGTCTGCCATGACATGGACAGCCTATAATGATACTTCCGTCCAGTCACAGCCCCGCAGGAGCGGGAACACGCAATGAGGGCGGTTCGGAGGGATCCTCGGAAGGGTGTGAATCCCATGACGGCCTTAAGCCAGGGCCGGTCTGTGTCTGCTGCCTATGGGCGCACCCTGCGCCCGCCCCGGGGAGTAGTGTCGAACAGGGGAAAATATATGGGAACTACGGGAACTGACGACGGATCATTTCCGCTTGCTTTCCCCGGATCGCTGCAGTATTGTGTCCTGTGCCGGAGGCTTATGCCAGGGATCTCCGGTGCAGGACAGGCTGAGCAATCAGCCGCAGGCATGCTGCATCTGCACAGGATAAAGGCAGTAGGGTGCCAATAACCAACACACAGGGAGGGGGATTTTATCTTGGGCAGTCAGCAGAACAACGCAAGTCCTGTTTTCCGGCTGTATGTAAAAGATGCTGACGTCATGGTCAGGTTCAGCGAGGAAGAATCTGAGGATGTGAAATGCAGGGTCAGGGACATCCTCACGGGGGCATATGGGGAACGCCTCCAGAGGGAAAACCTGCTGTGCGGGGGCACGGAACAGACGGGATGAGCGGAGCGCTTGCATGTTTTTGCAGCATGGCAGGGAAACGGCTGGTTTTCCCTGAACCTTGAAAACTGAATGACAGCAGGCAGCGCGATCCCGTACAGCAACAGGTACGGAGGCAGCGTATGAAACGGGTTTATTGTCTATACAGAGTATCAACTAAAAAACAGGTGGACAAAAATGAAAATGACATCCCGATGCAGAAGACGGCCTGCCATGAGTTTGCGGGCCGCCAGGAAGACTGGGTCATCCTGCGGGAATTTTCCGAGAAGGGTATTTCGGGATACAAGGTGTCCGCGCAGGACAGGGATGCCATCCAGGATTTAAAGGAGGCGGCACTGAAAGACGAGTTCGACATCCTGCTGGTATTCATGTTTGACCGCATCGGCAGGATCGATGATGAGACGCCATTCGTGGTGGAATGGTTTGCCAAGCATGGCATCGAGGTGTGGAGCACACGGGAGGGACAGCAGAGGTTCGACAGCCATGTGGATAAGCTGATGAATTACCTGCGGTTCTGGCAGGCATCAGGTGAGAGCGAAAAGACATCCATCAGGATCAGCAGTAAAATGCAGCAGATGCAGATGGACGGGATGTACACGGGAGGCCCGGTCAAGTTCGGTTACTGTCTTGTGGACAGCGGGCTTGTGAACAGGAAAGGCGCACCGATCAAAAAATATGAGATCGATCCCGCAGAAAAGGAGATATTGGATCTGATTGATGAACTGACGGTGCATAAGGGTTACGGCGCATGGAGATTGGCGGATCTGTTAAACAAGGAAGGCCACAGGACACGCTCTGGTGAAAAATTCACCGGGCTGAAAATCAGCCGCATCTTAAAAGACCCTTATTATTGCGGACGTCTTGAGGATGGATCGACTTCGGACGCATTACAGGCGCTCAGGCTCAGAAGTGACGAAACCTACAGCCAGATCATGTATATCATGGAGCAGCGAAGCAGGAAGAACGAGGAGAAGCGCCATATCGCCATGCGCACCCAGGGGCAGGCAATGCTTTCCGGCAATATATTCTGTGCCCACTGCGGCGGGCGGCTGGCAGCCATCCATTACACGGACAGCTATGAAAGGGCTGACGGTTCCGTATACTGTGTGGATCAGGTCAAGTATTCCTGCTATCACAAGAGCCGCAAACTCTGTCCGTGTGATGGGCAGACCACCTACCAGGCAGAAAAGGTGGACGGGATGGTCAGCCAGACCATACGGGAAATCTTCAAGTCCATGAGCGGCGCACCGGAGGAAGAAAAGATACAGGACCTATTCCAGCGCAGGATAGCCGGTAACCGTGCCATGCAGAAAAAACTTGGGTTTGAACTTGGAAAGCACCGGGAACAGCTCACAAAGCTGCAGATGGAGATCGCCAAGACCTTAACCGGGGACAGCCTTTATTCGCCGGAGGATCTGACACAGGCTCTCCAGACGGTCAAAAAGAGGATCGAGGAATCGGAAATACAGCTGGAAAGGCTCAAGGAGGAAGAAGCGCAAAAGAAACAGGGGATCGAAATGGTCACACCAGCTTATAAGCAGTTCAAGTCATGGGCAGAGGAATTTGACTCGGCAACACTGGAGCAGAAAAAAATGATAGCATGCCAGCTGCTCAAACGGGTTGAGGTGGGCAGGGATTACAAGATATCCGTGGAACTAAATATGACTTACAGCCAGTTCTGTAATGAGTGGAATGCAAATGAGTTTCTGGACGCGCTCCAGCATCCTGCGGGCAATGAGCCGGATGAAAGCATATCATTTCAGGGCATGGACTTATGCTGAACAGATGGAGGGATAAACACGGGAGATACTAAAGAAAAATAAACACGGAAAAATGATTATAGAAAAGCCGCGCAGTTTTTATTACAAAGGGAGTTTCGCTGCGTTACAATAAATTCCGTTGAGACCGCTAAGTACAAAGAAATACTGAAAAAATACTCCCTTTTCGGAATTGTGTACCTGTTAAAATATGTTATAATTGTATTTACAGATCGAGATTTGATAAGAGGTAAGTGCGATGAAAGAGTTTGAGCAAAAAGAGTATAAGGTGTTCGAAATGTTTAGCCAACAAATGGCTTTGGTGACCTCTGGAGATATCGGACATTTTAATGGCTGCACTGTCGGATGGGGCAGCTTGGGCAATATTTGGGCAAAGGCAGGAAGTGTGGGACCTATTGTGACGGTATATGTCTATCCTTCTCGCTATACCTGTGAATTTCTTAAAATGAATGATACTTTTACCGTCAGCTTTTTTCCGAAAGAGTATCGAAAGGCATTGGGTTACATGGGGACTCATTCCGGGCGTGATGAGGACAAAGTGAAAGGCGCAGGACTTACCCCTATTTCTATGGGTAAGAGTGTGGGGTATAAAGAAGCGGAACTAACTTTTCTCTGCAAGAAACTTTATCAGCATGAGTTTGTAAAAGAAGACTTGGACGAGGCAATTCACGAATATTATAAGGCAAGTCCAACAGTGTATCCTCCCGATGCAAATGGTGATTGGCAAACGCATTATATGTTTGTCGGAGAAATCATTGATGTAGATGATAAACGTTAATCATGTAAAATTTTGAAATATGATTTGTGCGACAAATTCCGGTTCGTGCATATGTTAATGGGAACACTTTTCCGAAAAGGGAGAAAAGATATTATCCCAAGAGCAAGGGATGCTTGGCAACCTCTACTTTAGCATTTTCCGGTTGTATATCTATCAATGGTAGAGCACTCGGCTGTTAACCGAGTTGTTGTAGGTTCGAGCCCTACTCGGGGAGTTATGGAAAGCCCGTAAACATCAGGCTTAATGGTGATAGGGAACTAATCACGGCAGTGGACGATATGACCTAACGGTTGTACCGTCTTTTTGCATTATTGGGATTATTGGGATATTTTGTAGTATTATTTCATCCCGTAGTTTGTCAGAAAGTAGTGCTTTATTTTTTCTAAGGCAAACTTTTAGCCGATAATGGTCTGGTCTGTCAAAGTGGGCAGACCAACTTCTCCTAAAAAATTAAAGATGATCTTAATCCGCTGGGTGCGTTTGCCGTTTGATTTGTCCGGGGCATATACGATGATCTTCTTAATAAGTTCATTTACAATCGTTGTGGTCAACTCCGGAATCTCCACATATTTCTTTACAAGAGCCAGAAATTGATCAAGACTATCGTTCATTTCCTCCCGTGTCTCAATCCAATCTTCCAGACCAATGATTGTATTGTTCAGCTCCGCCTGTTCCGCCTCATAACCCTGTGACATTTTCTGATACCGCTCCTTGCTGAGCGTACCAAGTACCATATCTTCGTATAGCCGTGAGATCAATACATCGATATCTGCCAGTCGTTTCTTTGTCTGGGCGAGCTTCTGTCTGTCACTGCGGATAGAGTTTTCATAGTCTGTTCTCTGGCATTGGAGCCATTCTTCCTGAAAGCCTTCCACGTCAGAGCGGACATAGACAGTCACGGCACGGATATGTTCCAGTACGACTTTCCTTAGGACATCATCCCGGATATAATGGGCGGTACAGGTCCCCCTGCCGCTTTTATACCTGGAGCAAATGTAGCGGTCCTGGCGGCTGTCGGTGTTTTTACTGGTGGCAAAATGGAGCCTGCTGCCGCAGTCGGCGCAGTACACAAGTCCTGAAAATATTCCCTGCCGTTCAGCTTTTGTCGGTCTCCGTCTGCATTGCCGGAGTTCCTGTGCCCTGTCCCATTGTTCTTTTGAAATGATGGCTTCCTGTGTGTCTGGCAGGATAAACATATCCTCAGCGGCATTGGGGATGCGTTTTTTGAGTTTGTAGGATTTGGAGTGTGTCTTAAAATTACAGACGCATCCAGTGTACTCCATACGTTCCAGAATGGCGGCAACCGACTGTTCCGCCCAGTGGTAAGGGCGTTCGGGCAGAGGTCTTCCCTGTTGCCGTCTGTACAATGCCTTGGTAGTCAGGACCTTGTCCTGCTCCAGAATCCGTGCAATCTGGCTTGGTCCTTTTCCGGCAATCGTCAGGTCGAAAATACGCCGGACGACAGGCGCGGCCTCCGGGTCGATGATCCAATGGTTCCTGTCCTCCGGATCGAAACAGTAGCCGTAGGGCGGCTTCCCCATATGTTTCCCGCTGGTGCCTCTGGCGTGTAAGACCGCACGGACTTTTTTGCTGGTGTCTTTGGCATAGAAGTCGTTGAACAGGTTGCGGAACGGAGTGAAATCGTTATCTCCTTTGGCGCGGTCCACACCATCGTTTACGGCGATAAAGCGGACATCACGGCTCGGAAAGATAAGTTCCGTATAACGTCCCACCTGCAGATAGTCCCTGCCGAATCTGCTCATATCCTTGACAATAAATGTTTCCACAAGTCCCTGATCCACAAGGGCAAGTGCCTCCTGTATGCCGGGGCGGTTAAAATTTGTCCCAGTATAGCCGTCATCGGTCAGGATGCGGATGTTCTGGAAACCATGCTCCTGTGCGTATCTGGTAAGGATGGATTTCTGGTTTGCGATGCTGTTGCTCTCGCCGTCCAGCGAATCTTCGTTGCTGAGCCTGCAATATAAAATTGTTAATTTGGGCTGATCCATATGTACTTCTCCTTTCGCGTTTGGGTCAGCCGACAATACTGTTGTGCATGGTATCATCTTAGCATAACTTGTCAGTGCTGTCACTAGCAATCAGCCTCCTTGCCTGAAAAATCCCTGTTGGAAAAAATGAGCCTTCTGAGTATATACGGAAGCGGCTCCGTGCCACCGTATTCTGTTTCCACAAGATAAAAAGTGTTTCCGATTTTGTATTTTCCCACGCAGGTGAAAGAACTGTTTTCTCTCCGCTGGTTATCTGATGTATTCTCAAAATCTTCCGGTGGATAGAATAGGGGATCAAAACACGATTCTAAATCCACGAGATCAAGATATAAAGGTTCATTTGCTTGGCGAAAGTCAATGGAGTTCATGTGCCAACCTCCCTAAATATTTTAAAGTGCGCCTTGAAAAATGATAACACGGGAATATTGACAAATACAATGAAATGCCAGTACAATGTGTGTAACAGAAAATGGAAATTACAAAGTTACCATAGAAGGAAAAGGAGATATGAAGCCGGAGGAATCATTTGTACGCCACCAGCCTTGTGGTGACAGGATTATTTTTGCATTGATTCTTGACAGAAAGAAAATGAAAGAGCGGATCATGGTCGGGGAGGCAAGTCAGATTTTTCTCAGCCTCAATGGAAATATGGATGCGGAACTTCTCTGTGACGTGAAGCGCCTGCTGGGAACTTTTCTGATAGATTTCGAGAATGACATGCAGGGGGACTGGAACAGGTTTGGTATCATGCCGCTTTACGATGCGCTTCATGTGAACCGATGGAAGCAGCCGGAGCTGGAACAGCAGGCAGGTGATTTCCTTAAGGAAAAATATGCAACGCTTGACCCGGTACGGCAGTATGCGGCAGTCCGTGTCTGGAATGAATACCTGAAGACAAGGGAGTACCGTGAGCGTGATACTGCCAGTGAACAATTTGTGAGCCGGATGGGAAGACTGACGGCTGCGTTTCAGAGTCCGATTTTTCAAAATAGAAATCAAGTATTGTTTGATGAAGATACCGGGAGAGCGAAGCGTTTTGAATTATCTGCAGACTTCTTTACACAAGTTCCGATGGAAGATTCAAGGATTGAGCTGTGGTATTCGGGCGGAGGAAATCTGCAGACAGAGTGTGCAACGGTCTATGATTCTTTTTATCCGATGATTGCTTATTATGCAAATCGACTGGCTGACTGGGGATTCAAATTTTGTAAATGCAAGGTCTGTGGGAAAATTTTTTTGGCAGAAAGTCTTCGTTATGAACTCTGTAGTGGGAAATGCCGAAAGACACAGGCACTCCAAAATAAACGTGAGTTTGATGCGAGAGCCAGAGAGAATAATTATGATTTGCTTTATAAAAATGAATGCCAGAGTTGGCGTAATAAGATCAAGCGGGCAGAGTGCATGGAAGGATTTCCTGCGGATAGGCTGCTGAAGATGCAGGAGGCGTTTGAGATATTTAAGAAAGCGGCGTTACAGAAGAAAAAACTGGTCAAGGAACATAAGATGCTGCCACAGGAATTTATGGACTGGCTGTATCGGCAGAGTAGTGTTATAATGGAACTTGGATCATAGAAAGCTGTTCTTGCTTTCTATGATAGAATTGGTGGAAGGTCGTTAAGAATTGTAATTCTTAACATATACAGCACTAGCAGCGGCTAAATTTGCAGTCCTTGTAAAAAGTGGAGGACAAATTTGCCGGGGGTTGGGGTGTCCCCAACAAGCAAAGTGACCGAGCCGGAGGCGAGGGAGCGGCGGTCAAAATATCCAAAAGGATATTCTGACCGATTGCTTGCAAGAGGTCGGATACAATTGCACGCATCCGCACAGACTATGTGCATGAGCAACAGAGTCGGTATCGGACATCTATTGTAGATTTGGAGAAGCGTGCAGTATCTGCATCCACCAGTGAAAAGGTTAAGTTGACCAAACAGCTTTCAAAATTACAGGATCAGGCGGTGGAACTGCATGAGTATGAAGAAAAAATCCATCATCTGGCAGACCAGTATGTTTCTACCGACCTTGATGATGGCGTGAAAGCAAATTATGCAAAGTTCCAAGATGTATTGGCAAAGATTAAGTAGGAGGTGCGCTATGAAATCAGACAAAAAAAAACAGTGCACGCGTGCGCCGAATCCAAGGAACAGATTTTGGATTCAATGAGTCCAGTATTAGAAATGGGTAATAATGAGGGAATTGTTGACATAGTGGGAGGACAATCCGGGCTTGATTCAATCGTTTACAGGGAAACATCTGATTTGCTTGCGGATGCAAAAGCGATCATAGACAGCGGAAGAGATATTGCTTATCAGTCTGTCAATTTTGCAATGGTGGCCACATATTGGAATTTGGGAAAACGAATTGTCATTGAGGAACAAAAGGGTGAAAAAAGGGCAAAATATGGAACGAGACTGATGGAACAATTATCAGTTTTGTTGACGGAGACTTATGGAAAGGGTTATTCTGTTCGCTCCTTACGGCAATTTCGACAATTTTATTTGAATTTTTCAGATAAAGAAAAATGGAACACGCGTGCGCCGTTTTTGACATGGTCTCATTTTCGTGCATTATTACGTGTGAACAATCCGAAGGCAAGAGATTGGTATTTGAGAGAGGCACAAAGTCAGGGATGGGCTGTCCGTACATTGGAAAGAAATATCAGCACACAATATTATGAACGGTTGCTGATGTCGTAGTGCAAGGAAGTGGTAGAGACAGAGATGCAGACAAAAACTGCACCCTACCAGGCAGACAAGTTGGAATTCATAAAGAATCCGATTGTTGCGGAGTTTATGGGGCTTTCATCCAATATAGACTTTTCTGAAAATGAGTTGGAACAGGCAATTATCAGTCATATACAGAAATTTCTGATGGAGTTTGGAAAAGGCTATGCGTTTGTGGCACGGCAGCAACATATTCGGACAGAACTGGATGATTATTTCATCGATCTCGTTTTTTATAATTATATTCTGAAGTGTTTTGTGCTGATTGATTTGAAGACATCAAAAATTACCCATCAAGATGTCGGGCAAATGGATATGTATATCCGTATGTATGATGATCTGAAAAGAGGTGAAGGGGATAATCCTACACTGGGAATTGTGCTATGTACAGAAACCGATGAAGATATCGCAAAATATTCCGTGTTACATGGCAATGAACAGCTTTTTGCAAGCAAATACAAATTATGTCTGCCAAGCGAGGAAGAACTGCGTGCTGAAATTGAGCAGCAAAAAAGATTTTTCAGATTGCAGCATGGAGATGGCGGAGAGAAATGAGGAATTGTAATGGACCAATTTCTATCGTGAATACTATGTGTGACACAAATGGCAATAAATATAATTTTGAAACGAGAACATGGGAGGATGTTGGCATCATAATACAAAAATAGTGTTCACTGTAGAAACGCAGGAAAAATTGATGACAAGATTTCTTAAGAAGAAATAGCATGCTGTTAATAATGCTTGAAATACAGTTAAGAGAGGAAAACATATCAGATGGAACATTTGGGGCCTATTCATGAGACAACCTATTTATCGGCTCCCGACGCGGTTATTTATCGCAAAATCATGCGGTTGTTCTACCGGGAATACGAGAAGATGCACTTCCAGATGTATAAAGAAGAACTTTACGAGCTGATCTGCCGGGACGGCGAGTTTGAGGACTATTCTTTGGAAAAGCTGGAATCTGATCTTGAGGCGCTGGTTAAATGGAAGAATCTTACCCCCATACAGGATCCGGGGCGGGTTTACACTATAGCAGATTATAAAAACAAGCAGTATCGCTATACCATGTCTGAGTATGCCGTGGAAATTGAACGATTGACGGTGAGACTGGAGAATATTTTTCTGGAATCGGGGAATCTTTCCACGAATTTTTTTGTGCGCTTGGAAAAAAGTCTTGAAGATGCGGAGGCGATGGAGCACGCAGGCCTGAAAGAGGTGAACGAGTGGTGGGGTTTGCTGCAGGAGGATTTCAAGCGGCTGAACCAGAACTATCAGGACTATCTAAGGGATTTCTATTCGGGTAAAACGAATCATCTGATGAAATCTGTAGAATTTGTTATTCATAAGGATAAATTCATAAAATATCTGAACGAATTTGTGCAGGAACTGCAGCATCATTCCAGGCGGCTTGAAAAGATATTGTTGAAGAACCTGTCCCTCATGGAGGGGGTTATTCTGGAGAAGGTGGTGCAGAGTGAAATGGATATTCCCCATGCGCTCCTGGAAATTCACGGAAATGTTGAGCCAAGCATACGTGAAAATGTAACGGGGAAATGGAATTCACTGAAAAATTGGTTTCTTGATTCGCCCGCGCATGAGTGCGAATGTAAGAAGGTTTTGAGAATCACAAACGATGTGATTCGAAGTATTATTCAAAATGCGGCCCTGATCGTTCAGATCCAAAACTGGGGAATCAGCAGGAAGGATGACTATCAGAAATTTCTGGAGTTATTCTTAAAATGCGGGGATATGGAGGAGGCGCACAGGCTGTCCGCCCATGTATTCGGCGTACAGAAAATACAGCATTTCAAGACCAATGTACCCCGGGAGGAGGACGCGATTAACAAAAGCGTATATGATGATCCGGCGGAATTCCTGCTGAAGCCTCATGCCAGAACCTATCGGGAGAAAAGAGATCGAAAGGGCTTTGCGGACAAGTCTCTGGAAAAGAGGATGCAGAGGGAAAGCTATCTGCGCCAGGCAGAGCGGCAGAGGGAAATTGTCATGCGGTATATAAAGGATGGCAAGGTGGTATTTTCTGAAATTGATGAGATCATTTCCGAGGATACCAGAAGCGTGTTTCTGCAGTGGATCGCCCAGGCTAATATGAGTTCTCAGAAGCAGGGCAGAACCGAGTACGGACAGGAGTACCGGCTGGTGCGTAATGAGGGAAACTGTGTTATGCAGTGTGAGGACGGGGCATTGACCATGCCGGCTTATGTGTTGGAGTTTATTGGATCATGAATGAAGTCAGGACATTATTGGAAAATTTCTGGATTTGCAGGGACAGCGATAAGGAAACCTATTATAAAGTAAAAAGAGACATTCCCAACTTCCAAAGATTTATCCGGGAATTGCTGGGCTGGAGGCTGATTCACACGGAGAATCTGCTGAAGCTGGAAAAGCGGCCCGCCCACGCGGAAAGTTTTATGGGCATTCAGGAGTTCACGGATATCAGGGACTACTGTATTCTGTGCGTGATACTGATGTTTCTGGAGGATAAGGAAGAACAGGAGCAGTTTCTGTTATCGGAGCTGATCGATTACGTGGAGACCAGGCTGAAGGCTCATATGGAGGTTGACTGGACATCCTTTACCCAGCGGAAATCTCTGGTGCGGGTGCTTCTATATATCGAGCGGCTGCAGATGCTGCGTGTTTACGAGGGGAGCAGTGAGGCCTTCAGCACCGAGACCGGGCAGGAGGTTCTATATGAGAATACGGGATATTCCAAATATTTTGCCACCAGTTTCCCGACGGATATATCAGCTTATGAATCTTGGGAAGACTTTGAAAAAGCGGATTTTCAGGAGCTGAAGGAGGACAGGGGCGCCATGCGCATCAACCGGGTGTACAGGCAGCTTACAGTATGTCCGGCGTTTTACTGGGAAGGGAATGAGGATGCGGACGCGCTTTATTTAAGGAACCAAAGGCAGTGGGTCGCAAAATATCTGCAGGAAAATCCGGGAGGTAATCTGGATATATATCGGAACGCTGCATTTCTGACCCTGGATGAGGATGACTGTTACGGAAGCGTACATCCCAGGGACGCCATGCTGCCGGAGGCGGTGCTTTTGATATGCGAGCACATTCAAAGGCAGCTTGCCGACGGCAAGCTGGAAAAGGCGGAAAATGAGAGTATCTGCATGACCAGAAAGACTTTTGCGGAGATTGTACGGGAATGCAGGGCAGAGTGGAATGCCGGATGGAGCAAGGAATTTCGGGAAATGGATGAGAGCAGGCTGTTGGAAACGGTTCTGGGATATATGAGGAACTGGCTGATGATACGTTGCGATGAAAACGAGGTTACGGTGCTGCCGGCGGCGGGAAGGCTTACAGGACATTATCCGCAGGATTTCAAGGGAGGTATGACGGATTGAGCGAGCGATGGAAAATGAATCGAATCGGCTTTGTGAATTTCTGGCTGTATGATGAGGAAGACTTTGAATTTGTAGACGGGAAGCTTCTTCTGCGAGGGCAAAACGGTTCCGGGAAATCCATTTCCACCCAGAGCTTTATCCCTTTTGTGCTGGACGGGGACCGTACCCCGAGCCGCCTGGATCCCTTTGGCTCCAGTGACCGGAGAATGGAATATTATTTTCTGGGAGAAGAGGGAAAGGAGGAAGCCACCGGTTATCTGTTTTTGGAATTCAAAAAGGAGAAGTCTGGGGAGTAC
>JAIDME010000148.1 GCA_029050705.1 Acetatifactor sp. | reverse complement strand
TCACAGTGGAAGACATGGAGGGGAGAGTTGAGAATTTTATCAATATCAATCCATGGACACAGTTTTATGACTTAAAAGACCGTCCGGATACGCCGTTGTCTGTTGCGGAGCATGTGGTGATGCGCAATTGCTCCTGTGTGTGCGGCACTTATTTTGATGTTATGCCGGATGAAGCGCAATATCATCTGTCGGATTTTACCTTTGAAAATTTGAAGATTACGGCAAATAAGGACGGATTTACGGCGGACAGCATTCAAAATGCAATCATAAAAAATGTTGAGATCCGGATAGAGCAGTACAGTAAAAATGCAGCAAAAAGTTCGGCAAGGTGAAAGGACAAAACGCAGGTGACTGAACAATTTTTAGACAGCATTAAAAATCCGCCCGGAGAATTTACGCCGGTTCCTTTTTGGTTTCTGAATGATGAGCCGGATGAAGATAAGATCAGACGGCAGCTGGCGGACTATATGAATAAGGGCGTGGAGGGTATTGTACTTCACCCCCGAATCGGAATTCCCAGTGAAGTACCGTATCTCTCCGAATCGTATTTCAAGACAGTGAAATATGTGGTCCGGACGGCAGGGCAGCTTGGTATGAAGGTTGTCCTGTATGATGAGGGTATGTATCCTTCCGGTTCCGCCCACGGGCTTGTGGTGGCGGAGAATGGGGACTATGCGTCTAAAGGAATCACTCTTTCGGATAATGCGGAGGGAGGTCAGGTCATCACACGTTTTTCAGACGGGCGGTATCTGGTATATGGCTTTACCCATGGCACGATCCGCGGCATCCATTACGGAGAGGATGACGGTGAGGCAGGGGCGCCGTTGTCCGCGGACATTCTGAACCCGGATGCGGTGGATGCTTTTATACGGTTGACACATGAGCGCTATTATCAGGAACTGAAGGATTATTTCGGCGGTACGGTGATTGCCTTTTTTACGGACGAGCCCTGCCCTCTTGGCAGAAATACAGGTGGCTTCAGGGAATGGGTGTCCGGAATGGATAAGGAAATTCTTGCGGAGAAAGGGAATCTTGAGGAATTGAAGGCGCTTTTCTGCGGCCGGGAGAATCGGACGACGCAGGTTTACCATAAGCTGATCAAAAGGCATCTGCGAGAGGTTTACTATGCCCGCCTGTCAGGATGGTGCGAGGCCCATGGAATTTCGCTGATGGGGCATCCTGAGGCAAGTGACGATGTAGAGGAGGAATTCTATTTTCATATTCCGGGCCAGGATCTGATCATGAGGAGGGTTGCACCTGAGACCGGCGGAATCAGGGAGCCGGATTCTGTGCAGGCAAAGCTTCCGGCAGACATTGCAAGGTATCTGGGGCGCAGACGGAATGCCAATGAATGTTTTGGAGTGTGCAGCCGGCGAGGTATTCCGTGGTACTTCAAGGGATATGACATGAAATGGTATATTAACTGGCTGGGAATCAGGGGTGTCAATCTGTTTGTGCCCCATGCCTTTTATTACAGCGTAGCGGGTCCGAGGAAGGAGGAGCGTCCGCCTGATGTGGGTCCCCATAATATCTGGTGGCATCATTACCGACTGTTTTCAGATTATATGAAGCGCATTTCCTGGCTGATGACGGATTCGGTGAGTCTTGCACGGGCAGCAGTGCTCTGTGACAACAACCGTGTACCGTCGGAGGAAATTGCAGGGTTGTATGAACATCAGATTGATTTCCACTATCTTCCGGCAGCGATGCTTGAGAAAAGTATTGTCAGCGAGAACAGGCTGTGTGTCGGCCCCTGTCGGTTTGACGTGGTGGTTGATCTGTATGGTTATGGGGCACAGGAGACATATGCAAAATTTCTTTCGGGAGTGCGGGTAGTGGATGAGGCGGCCGCACTGTATCAGAGGAACAATTGTGATTACCGGACTGTTGTGACAGAAGGTGACTACCCGGGGCTGAGGGCTGTGCATATGGAGAAAGAGGGAGTTTCGTGGTACATGTTTTCCAACGAAGGGGAATCAGCAATCGAAACGAAGATATCTGTTACAGAGCCGGGGGAGGGAAAAAAGCCTCTTCTGATCAATTTGTGGGATATGAGCACAGAGGACACCGGCAGCTGTGCCGGGGATAGTACAGGACGGATTATGCCGCAGAATGACGGTTTGTGTATCAGCCTGAAATTAGAACATTGTGAGATGAAGCTGCTGCTTCTTTTAGATGAAACGGCGGAATGTTTTGTACGAAAGTACTGGCCGGAGTCCGGCTTTACGAAAATCGGGGAAGCGTTTCTCGGAGATTGGACGGACAGATTCCGGCCTGTCGATTCAGACAGTCATTTTGCACCGGGAGAGGAATCGTCAGAAACAGATAAAAATAGGATTATTTACCGATATACCTGTGTAGTCCCGAAAGAGAGAACGCTTACCGGATCAGAGTATTTCACGGTCCGCGGTGAAGAGATGGCGGAATGTGTATGTAATGGCACATTTGCGGGTGTCAGCTTCTACGGGCCTCACAATTTTAAGATCGGACATCTTATGAAGGAAGGAGAAAATGAAATCTGCCTGCGTTTCACGGGAAATGCAGTGAATCTGTATGGGAATGTGAAGGTGCCGTTCGGGCTGGATTATTGATGAAGGAAACTATATGTCAAAGATAAAAATAATAACAAAAGAACCGATAAACAAAGGCTGGTCCGATGATAAAAAATACTGTGTTACCGATGATAAGGGGACGCGGTACCTTCTGCGTGTCTCCGACATTCTTAAGCAGGACGCGAAAAAGTCGGAATTTGATATGATGAAACGGATTGCAGCAATGGGGGTTCCCATGTGCGTGCCGATAGAGTTTGGCACCTGTGGGGAGGGAGTCTATTCTGTTCAAAGCTGGATTGACGGCGTTGACGCCGAAGAGGCCATGTCATCCCTGGCTGACACGGAACAGTATGAGTA
>JAIDME010000147.1 GCA_029050705.1 Acetatifactor sp. | reverse complement strand
TGTTGCTACCCATTTTTCCCGACATATAATTACTCTGGTTACCTGTCACAGAATTAACCGATATAATGACATGAGAACAGAGAAAGGAAAAGGTTCCAGAACACCTATCTTTAGCAGAGAACCGTGTCCTGAAACCACCCTTAAAAACATGGTTATTATATCAAGATATGAAGTGGAATACAAGAAGGAAGAAGATATTTTTAATAAACAGTAAAGAAGAAGGTATCTGCCCATGCTGTGGGAGCCCGCTTAAATACAGGGACAGCAGGCGCCGCGTGCACAGAATTGCGGGAGGCGGGAAGGAATGGTACCTGATCAGGCGCCTGAAATGCAGCAATGATAAATGCGGGAGGCTCCATAACGAACTGCCAGACTGTATATGTCCTTATAAGCACTATGATGCAGGGCTGATCGAGGATGTGGTGGATGGTGTAGTCAGCGAAGAAGATACTGAAACGGAGGATTATCCCTGTGAAGGGACTATGAAGCACTGGAGATGGTGGGCAAAAATGAATGAAAAAAACATGGAAGGGCAGATCAGGCTGGCAGCGCACCGTTACCTGGGTTTTGATGAAAAGTTCCTGAAATCCGGGTATTCTTTACTGGAAAAACTAAAGGAACGGATAAGTCCGGGCTGGCTTAAGGCTGCCGCCAGGTCCATATATAACAGCGGCGGGCGGATAGAGCCGAATCCAGCCCCTGCCTTTTGATGCACCTGCTTTTGTTCGCTGACATCTTTTTTATCGTGTATGCTCTTTTATGAAAGGAGGGCCATGCAGATGGAGAAAAAAGAAGTGAAGAAATGGCAGGATGAGGAGGCGCTTAGAAGGTACCAGATGATAGCGCCGCTGCTGGATCCAGATCTGGATGAGGGAAAAAGACAGCAGATGCGGGAGGAAACCGCCGGGAAAAACGGCATATCCAAAAGGACGCTGTACCGTTATGAAAAGGGATACCGGGAGGAAGGGTTCGAGGGCCTGCGTCCGGCAGGGCGGACCAAAAAGAGGCAGCAGAGGCTTCCAGAAAATTTTGGGGAGATCATGGAACAGGCAGTGCAGTTAAAACGCGAAGTTCCAAAACGGAGTGTACGCCAGATCATAAAAGTGCTGGAACTGGAAGGATGGGCACAGCCGGGGGTGCTGAAACCATCCACAATGCAGAGACACTTGTACGAAGCGGGACTTGGGAGGAAACAGATGAAGAGGTATGCAGAAAAACGCGCTGTATCATCCAGACGTTTCTGCAGACCGCACAGGATGGAACTTTTACAGGGCGACATCAAGTACGGGCCAGAACTCAGGACAACAGACGGAGAACTGGTAAAGACCTATTTATCCTCCCTGATCGACGACCATTCCAGGTACATCGTGCAGTCAGAGTTTTATGGGAACCAAAGGCAGGAGATCGTGGAGGACACGTTCCATAAGGCAGTGTTAAAAGCCGGGAAATTCGACTGCGCCTATCTTGATAATGGGGTGCAGTATACGGCGGGCCACCTTGGAAAAGCCTGCGCGAAGCTGGGGATACGGCTCGTCCATGCGAAACCGGGAGCGTGCCAGTCCAAGGGGAAAATAGAAAAATTCCACCAGAAGGTGGATCAGTTCATAGCGGAGATACGTGCGGCGCATGTGCATTCCGTGGAAGAACTGAACCGCAGGTGGAAGATATTTTTGGAGCAGGAATACCAGAAGGAAGCACATGCAGGGATAAAGGAGTATTATGAATCTTATGGCGCATCCGTCCCTTCCTGCGGGATCACGCCGGAGCAGGAATGGATGAGGGATGAAAGGGGGCTGATCTTTATGGATGTTTCCGTAGTGGCGGAAGCATTCCTGCACCGTGAGACGCGCAGGATAGACGAGGCAGGGTGTTTTTCCCTGGGCGGGAGCCGGTATGAAGCAAGTGCGGCACTGGCAAACCTGGAGGCGGAGATCGCCTATGACCCTATGGATATGGAAACGGTCACGGTGTGCTGCCGCGGGGCGGAACCGTTTTCAGCGCACCGGATGGAGATCGGGGCATTTGCATCCAAAGTGCCGCCCGTGCCTGTGGGAATGACGGGAAACATCCCGGAGACATCAAGGCTTTTGGACGCACTGGAAAAGAAATATAAGGAAGACCACGGGCGGATGGCGCGGGCGCTTTCCTTCGGGGAATACGGGAAGGAGGCCGGAAAGCATGTATGAGAGTTTTTTTGAAATGGAACATACACCATTCACAAGGGACATACCAGTGGACAGGCTGTACACATCCCCCCGGACAGAGGATGCGCTGGGCAGGCTCGTGTACGTTGCAGACCACCAGATGTTTGCCGTAGTGACGGCAAGCCCGGGGTGCGGCAAGTCCACCATGGTGAGGATGCTGGATGGGAGGCTTGGGAAAGAAAAATACCTGCTTTTGTACCTGTCAGATTCCAAGCTGACCCCGAGATGGCTGTATGCGGGGCTGTTAGGGCAGCTGGGGCTGGAGCCGCATTTTTACAGCGGGGACTCCAAACGCCTGCTGCAGAAAGAGATAGATGCAGTCTGCCGGGAGCAGAAAAAGAAGGTGGTGTGCGTACTGGACGAGGCGCACCTGTTAGGGAAGGATATGCTGGAAGAGATAAGGTTTTTAATGAACTACAGGTTTGACTCCACAAGCCCGATGTCGCTGGTGCTCGTGGGGCAGACGGAATTATGGGAGCAGAAACTGAAACTGCAGGCATATGAGGCCATAAGGCAGCGTATAGACATGAATATCGTGCTGGGGAGGCTGGATCGTGCGGAGACAGGGAAATATATCGCGGCACATATGGCATATGCGGGTGCGGGGAAAGAGATTTTTACCAGCGGAGCCGAGGATGAAATATATAAAATATCGTTGGGCATCCCAAGGATGATAAACCGTGTGTGCGAAAAGACACTGATGTACGCCTGCCAACAGCAGAAGCGGCTGGCAGATGAACACATGGTGCGTTTTGTTGCGGACCATGAGATACTTGGAGGTGTGGGATGACGGTCTGGCCGGAGGGGCGCATGGAGTTTGTATGCACCGCTGCGGCGGAAGCAGGAGAACAGAGATGGCTGGGGGAAGTTGAGGTAAAAAGCCACAGCATGTGCATGGCGGAACTGCTTATTTATGGCAGGGACAGCTGCATAAATGCTGTGATCGGTAAATATATGAGCGGCCAGTATATCTGTATACCGGACATTGATACAGGCTGCCCGCTGAGCAGGCTGTCAGATATATTTTGGAACAGGGAGAGGTTGTCAGCGCATATGAATGAGACAGATGCGACAACCGTTGCGCACGCCCTGCGGGCATTATCTGGGTATACAGGAAAGGACTGGCTTTAAGGAGACAGGACAACTATACGCAAAAGGGATATTTGGCGAAGTGTGCGGGAGGCGGAAACAATTCTATATAAGGGTCGAAAAACAGGCTGCCAGGAATGTACCTGGCAGCCTGTTTTATAAGCTGTGTATTGTTCCGACACAATTCCATGCAGAGGTGCAGGATGCAGCATCCAGAGTTGTCAGACAATTACCAATCGCTGAATGGAGAAAGCCGTCTGGAAAGCTGCCTTAAACCGGAAGGAAAATAATTGTATATGCAATTGAACCAGTGACAAGAAAACAAACAGGTTTGTGACAGCAAACGAGGTCAAATCTGTGACAGTTCATGAGGTTATTAACAAGATTGTCAACACAGAGAAGAACAAAGAACTTTTGGAGGATATTCCGCATAAAGAGTTTTTGGACTTATCAATTGTATTTCAGTGCATTGTTTCACAGGAGGAACTTGGCACAGCATCTATATTGATACATAATGTCCATTTGAGACTGTGGGATGTGACATTGGAGGAATTGCATCGAACAGCAGAGAAAAACACACCCAGACTCATGCAATATGAAATTAAACCCATGGCGGAGGTCTTGTGCGATATCATGCAGTCAGAGAATCCAGACCAGTATGACCATGATGAATGTATGGCTGATTTTGCTGACAGTGTGCCCATGTATGTATTAAGTAACAAAAACAGGGTGGAAGGTGCAGGATGTATGTTATATCCCAATGTGATTAGTGATTTTGCTGATAAAGTTGGCAGTGATTTGTATATCATCCCGTCATCTATCCATGAGCTTCTGTTGCTCCCCACAGAGAATGATGAAGGGAGTGCAGAGATTAAAAGCATGATCAGGGAGATTAATGATACACAGGTATCCGAGGAGGAGATTTTATCGTATTCCCTGTATTATTATAACAGGGAAGCAGGGGAAATTGTAATCCTGTAGGTTATTAAACAAGGAGGAATTGAACATGGATAAGGACAACTGGATATCTATAAGTACAGAGTTACCAAAAGACAGAGAGAATGTACAAGTCACCTATATTGGCTTTCCTGATAATGTACATTACTGTGATGGATTTGCCTATTTAGAGGAGGGAATTTGGTACTGGACATTAAATGATGATAAATGCAATGTGCCAATAATCGCTTGGAAAGAGAATTGCGAGCCCTACAGATGGCAGACTTCATTGCCCAAAGAGGAAGAAAGGATTCTGAAATTTGAGTACCATATTCTTTTAGAAAAGGGCTATTGCAAAGTAATGGAGACAGAAGAAACAGACACAGTGAGCTTTGTAATTGAAGCGAGGAACAGGGTTACAGCAGACAGGGCGGTAAAAGCAATGCTGGAATGTGCACCTAATGTCATAGAATATGATGGTACTTGCATTGAACATTGAGGAGTGCAGTAGGTGTTTAAAACCTTACCTGTTGCATTATTGGGAAATGATTAACACAAGGTATCTGGAACATTCTTTATTTTAAGGGGTGTTCCAGTGTTTTTATTTTAATCAGGAGGATAAATTTATGGATAAGAACTATGCAGAAGTAGTACGACGTGTTGAACAGTATTTTGAGGAGCATCTGCCACAGTATACAGTGTGTGAAGTACGGAGAAAATCATATTATACAGAGGATGATTACCTTTACATGGTATCGGCAGTAAAGAAAGATGGTTCTTCCTTTGCATTTTGGAGTTCTTATAATGATAGCATTCAAACTATGAATTGTGGGCATTATAATCTGCCCAGTCTGGAGGTCTGTGCACAGATGATGACGGAGTATCAAACATGCGGTGCAGGATATAGTGAAAACAGCTCCCTTCTGGATTATTTGTGTATGCTCCTTGTCAAGAATGATGACCGCTTTGAAAATTCCTATCAGGAGTTTCTCTATATCAGGGGGTATACAGATGGTATTAATGCACAGCAGGAGCACAACTGGGAGAAAATGACCACCACAGAAATTAATACACTGCTTCAAAAGGCTGTTGAGGAATAAGTTATTATGTTTTAGGAGGGTGTGTTAATAAGCAAAGAGGACTTTCACAATGCCATAGAAAGGGCATATCAGAAAGAAATGGACTGCATCAGGGAATGCAGGACAGGGAGCGAAACATTGCTGTGTGAGCCTTCTGGTGAGTTATACAGCTACTATGTGTCTATCCCAGTGTCAGGAAGATGAAGCATATTATTAAAAAATCCCCTACAAAAGTGGGGGAGTTTGATATTGGGTTTAGGTGACAGGTCTTTGTCTGTCTCCAATGCCCTAAGAAATGCAGTGTTTATGCCTGTTGGAGGCAATTTTTAGGGGATAAAAAGTGCCCAGTTATTCTATATATATATTTAAGAAATAGTTACTCTTTATGTATAGATGAAATGTAATTACTATTCTGGCTTGAGATATTTTGTATCGGGACTTTCTGTACTTAGAAATGAAATACTTTTAATCTGGTTTGAAAAGATATTTCTGCCTTTCTAAAAAAGAAGATGTTAGGGTATTGTTATT
>JAIDME010000146.1 GCA_029050705.1 Acetatifactor sp. | reverse complement strand
ATGTGGCCGGACATTAACATAACATAATTAACGCGAATCGTGAATACGGAGGCAGGGGAAATTGGGTATAGAAAACATTGATGTGGTTTATCCGGTCGGCAGGCTTGACAGATCGCTGCTGGTAGTGGGCGGCAATAAGCAGATGTATGAATTGATGGGGGAATTTATCTATTCCCCGTTATATAAGCTGGTGCTGGAGAAGGATGTTGAAAAGCTCAAAGCGGCAGTTTCCCGATGCGATATGCAGTGGGAATCGCAGAGCGGTTCTCATGAGGATGTGGAGGAGTGTATTCACATTATTAATGAGGCCGGGCAGTATGACACATACATTGTCATACTTCGCAAGGTCAGGGATTTTGCCGGCTATGAGATTGAACTGCAGAATATATCCGAAAATATCAGACAGATCGAGCAGATTGGCGGTCAGGTAAACATGCTGAGGGATTACCTGACGGTGTCGGGAAATGCATTGTTTTCCTACCGTCCCTTCGACGGGTGGTTTAATCTGTTCTGGCTGGATTATGAGCAGCAGGTGGAGATCTGCGATATGCCATTTGACCAGTGGAGAGAGAATGTGATCCGCGAAGGTCAGGTGAGTGAAACAGACCTGGAAGCCTTTGAGCGCTTCTGCCAGTCCGTGAAAGATGCGGAGCGGGAGCAGACGCACACCTTCAGGGGAAGCATACTGACCTGGGGGAAGGACGAGGATACCTACCGGGTAAAATTTCTGCCCAGAACGTATATCGACCGGAAAAGGACGCTGGGAGTCTGGTCTATCATCAACGAACAGACGGGGAACCGGGTGGATGACTACGTACAGGGAAACTATCTGGACTCCATGACAAAGACCCTGAACAAGAAAGGCATCACGGACTATGCGGAAGCGGCGGTGGCAAGAGGATCAGGCGTAGCAGTGATAATGATGGACATTGACAATTTCAAAAACGTCAACGATACCTATGGCCACTTGTTCGGTGACGAGGTCATTACGGCTGTGGCGGATGTTATCAAGAAGGTGATCGGAAAGAACGGTGTCGCAGGGCGTGTGGGCGGTGATGAGTTCATGGTTATTCTGGATAACGCAGAGGATGAGTTGACTCTGAGAAACTATCTGCGGGGAATCAAGACGAACGTCCGCGCACTGTTTTCGGAAAAATTGGGAGAAAGCAAGATAACCTGTTCCATGGGTGTGTCTCGCAGAGGGGTGGATTCCGATAATTTCAGGGAGCTTTACCAGATTGCCGATAAGGCGTTGTACCTTGCAAAGGAAAAGGGAAAGAACCGTTACGTTATATATAAAGCGGAGCTGCACGGGAGCCTTCGGCCGAGCGAGGGCGATGGAGATTCGACAGATATAAAGGAGGCATTCTTTTCCGAGAAGGATCTGTCTGCATTCAATCGCAGTCTGGGAGGCCTGGTCCTGAAAGGAAGCGGAGAAATTTCTGAGGTTTTAGAGCAGCTTGCTCATGTCCTGACGACGCCCAGGATACTGGTGTTCTGGGGCGAGGACAGAAAGATGATCGGTGCTTATCCGTTGGCGTTGATGGCGAATGAACAAAAAGTATCCTTTTTTGAGAAAGAGGAATATATTAAGCTGTTCCATAACGATATGCTTCAGGTCGTGAATGTGCACAATCTGGAATATACGATGCCGGAAGCCTATCAGCTGTACAGGAAAAATAATGTCTGCGGCTTTTTGCAGTACTATCTGCGGGACGATGAGGGGAGCATAAAAGGTTTTGTGACGCTGGAGGAATGCAGCCAGAGCAGAGGGTTTCCTTCGAGACTCACGGTACAGATATTTGAAAGCATGTGTAAGGTTATTAACGCCGTTCTCCTGAGAGAGGAAGCGGAGAAAAAGAAAGCGCTTGACAATTAATTTTGCCCGGGGCTATAATAGCGAAAAGAGAAAAATGCAGTGACGAAGAGAGTAGCTGTTTCAGGAAAGCTTCAGCGAGCTGGTGAGGGTGCGAGACCGGCGTCAGTAGGGGGACAGTGAAAATCACTTCTGAGCAGTCAGGACCAAAGGAAAGAAGCAAAATTGATTTCGAGTACCGGTAGCCCTGAACGGTGTTCCCCCGTT
Organism: Acetatifactor sp.; assembly: GCA_029050705.1. Classification (GTDB taxonomy): domain Bacteria; phylum Bacillota; class Clostridia; order Lachnospirales; family Lachnospiraceae; genus Acetatifactor. The sequence continues at coordinate 4,111 of JAIDME010000146.1, read as the reverse complement.
ACGGGAAAGCATATAACCCTGCAGACAGCGGCAGGGCGTATGAGCGTAACAGGTGGTTTACTGCGGGGTTAAGGCTTCGTCCTATTACAGGGCGGGGCCTTTATTGTTGTAATTATCCGGTCCTGCACAATGTGACGGCGGCAGATAACAGTTGCTCCCATCGCAGACCCGCTTTCGCTTGAGGCGCGACGCAGCGGTACATAAGCAAGCAAGGGACGCTTGCCAAGTACCGGCGTCTTGCACAGTCCGCGCCGGGAGCAACTGTCATCTGCTGCCTGTTCCAAGCGAGGACTGGATAATTACAAGTAATTAAAATAAAGTAGAAATATAGGAAAGGAAGAAAACATGTACGGAAAGGTTGACAAGAACTTGAATTTTGTGGAGAGGGAAAAAGGAATTGAAAAGTTCTGGAGGGAAAATGACATTTTCAGAAAGAGCATGGAAAACCGCAAGGGCGGTCCCACCTACACCTTCTATGACGGTCCGCCAACCGCCAACGGCAAGCCTCACATCGGTCATGTGGAGACTCGCGTTATCAAGGATATGATTCCCAGATATCGGACGATGAAGGGTTATATGGTGCCCCGCAAGGCCGGCTGGGATACTCACGGCCTGCCCGTGGAAATTGAGGTGGAGAAGCTGCTGGGGCTGGACGGCAAGGACCAGATAGAGGCATACGGACTGGAGCCCTTCATAGACAAGTGCAAGGAGAGCGTATGGAAATATAAAGGCATGTGGGAGGACTTTTCCGGTATTGTAGGATTTTGGGCGGATATGGATGACCCCTATGTCACCTATGACGATGATTTCATTGAGTCCGAGTGGTGGGCTCTGAAAACTATCTGGGATAAGGGGCTGCTGTACAAGGGCTTCAAGATTGTGCCCTATTGTCCCCGCTGCGGAACTCCTCTCTCGGCCCAGGAGGTAGCTCAGGGCTATAAGACGGTGAAGGAGCGCTCCGCAATCGTGAGATTCAAGTGTGTGGGTGAGGATGCGTATTTCCTGGCCTGGACCACCACGCCCTGGACACTTCCCTCCAATCTTGCCCTGTGTGTGAACCCTGATGAGACCTATTGCAAGGTTAAGGCTGCTGACGGCTATACCTATTATATGGCTCAGGCGCTGCTGGAATCCGTTCTGGGCGGCTCTGCCCGGAATGCAAAGGAGGAGACTTCCCCGGAGGAGAAGCCTGCCTATGAAATTCTGGAGACATACAAAGGAAAGGATCTGGAATACAGGGAGTATGAGCCCCTGTTTGCCTGTGCCGGGGAGGCCGCGGCAAAGCAGGACAAGAAGGCTCATTTTGTCACCTGTGACAGTTATGTCACCATGTCCGATGGTACGGGTATCGTACACATCGCCCCTGCCTTCGGTGAAGACGATGCAAACGTGGGCAGAAAATATGACCTTCCCTTCGTACAGTTTGTGAACGGCAAGGGCGAGATGACGGAGGAGACCGCTTACGCCGGGCTGTTTGTGAAGAAGGCGGATCCTGAGATACTGAAGGATTTGGAGAAGGACGGAAAATTGTACGACGCGCCTAAATTCGAGCATGAGTATCCTCACTGCTGGAGATGCGACACGCCCTTGATCTACTACGCGCGCGAATCCTGGTACATCCGGGAGACGGCGGTGAAGGAGGATCTGATCCGCAACAACAATACCGTGAACTGGATTCCGGAATCCATCGGAACGGGACGTTTCGGAAACTGGCTGGAAAACATTCAGGACTGGGCAATCTCCCGAAACCGCTACTGGGGCACCCCGCTGAACATCTGGGAGTGTCAGTGCGGGTATCAGGAATCTATCGGAAGCCGCGCGGAGCTGGCCGAGAAGGCGGGCAATCCCGATGCGGTAAAGGTGGAGCTGCACAGGCCCTATATAGATGAAGTAACCTATACCTGCCCGAAATGCGGGGGCACCATGAAGAGAGTGCCGGAGGTGATCGACTGCTGGTTTGACTCCGGTGCCATGCCTTTTGCGCAGCATCATTATCCCTTTGAGAACAAGGAGTTGTTTGAGCAGCAGTTTCCGGCCCAGTTTATTTCTGAGGCAGTGGATCAGACCAGAGGCTGGTTCCACTCTCTGATGGCGGAATCCACCCTGCTGTTTAACAAGGCACCTTATGAGAATGTTATTGTCCTGGGACATGTGCAGGATGAGAACGGTCAGAAGATGAGCAAATCCAAAGGCAACTCGGTGGATCCCTTCGAGGCGCTGGCTGCCTACGGAGCAGATGCCATCAGGTGGTACTTTTACACCAGCGCCGCCCCCTGGCTGCCCAAGCGTTTTTCGGGCAAGATCGTGCAGGAGGGGCAGAGGAAGATCATGGGTACTCTGTGGAATACTTATGCCTTCTTCGTGCTGTATGCGGAGATTGACAGCTTTGACGCAACAAAGTACACATTAGAGTATGATAAGCTGCCCGTTATGGACAAATGGCTTCTTTCCAGGCTGAGCACAACGGTGAAGGCGGTGGATGAGAATCTGGATAAGTACCGCATCCCGGAGGCGGCGGCAGCCCTGGAGGTATTTGTGGAGGAAATGAGCAACTGGTATGTCCGCCGCAGCCGTGAGCGGTTCTGGGCAAAGGGTATGGAGCAGGACAAGATCAATGCCTATATGACGCTGTATACTGCGCTGGTGACTGTCTGCAAGGCGGCGGCACCTATGATTCCCTTTATGACGGAGGATATTTATCAGAATCTGGTGCGGAGCATCGATGGGGACGCGCCGGAGAGCATCCATCTCTGTGACTTCCCGGCAGTGGAGGAAAAATATATTGACAAAAAGCTGGAGGAGGACATGGCGGAGCTGCGGGACGCTGTCACCATGGGGCACGCCTGCCGTGAAGACGCGGGCATCAAGAACCGCCAGCCGGTCAGCAGAATGTATATTAAGGCCGACTATAAGCTGGATGACTTCTACACAGATATAATTAAAGGTGAGCTGAACGTGAAGGAGCTGGTGTTCACTGATGATGTGAGGGACTTTACTTCCTATGTCTTCAAGCCTCAGCTTCGCACGGTGGGGCCGAAATACGGCAAGCTGCTGGGCGGCATTAAAAATGCGCTCTCATCCCTGGACGGAAATGCGGCAATGGATGAGCTGAACGAAAAGGGCGTGCTGACTCTGGATGTGGAAGGTACAGCCGTGGAATTGACAAAAGAAGATCTGCTCATCGACACGGCAAAGAGAGAAGGCTATGTGACTCAGGAGGACAATCGGATGACGGTGGTGCTGGACACCAACCTGACGGAGGAACTCATTGAGGAGGGCTTTGTCAACGAGATCATCAGCAAGATTCAGACCATGCGTAAGGAAGCCGGGTTTGAGGTCATGGACCATATCAGGGTCTCCCTGAACGAAAACAAAAAGCTGTCTGCCCTGGCGCAGAAGAACAGAGAGACCATCTGCGGCAAAGTGCTGGCGGAGGAACTGACAGAAGGCGCGGGATTCGCGGTTTCAAGGGAATGGGATGACGTCAACGGGGAAAAGGTGCTGATTGCCATAGAAAAGGTTTGAAAACAACAATGAATATGTGGTAAAATGAGTTTGCTACATTTCGAAAAAGGAGATTATCACATGAAAAGCATAGGACATAAGAACATGACGGAAAAACAGGTGACTGAAAAGCCGGCAGCAGAGAAGAAGGCCGCAGAAAGGCCGGCATTTAACAAGGACCTTTTTAAGAGAAGCGTGGTCTACAATGTCAAGACCCTGTACCGCAAGGATATAGAGGAGGCAACTCCCCAGCAGGTGTTCCAGGCGGCGTCCCTTGCCATAAAGGACCAGATTATGGACAACTGGATCGACACTCAGAAGGCATATGAGAAGCAGGATCCCAAGATGGTTTACTATATGTCCATGGAGTTCCTGATGGGCCGTGCGCTGGGAAACAATATCATCAACCTGCAGGCTTCCGCCCCCGTAAAGGAAGCGCTGGAGGAGCTTGGCATGGATCTGAACGTGGTGGAGGACCAGGAACCGGACGCAGGACTTGGCAACGGCGGTCTTGGCAGACTTGCCGCCTGGTTCCTTGACTCTCTGGCAACTCTGGGCTATCCGGCTTACGGCTGCGGTATCCGCTACCGTTACGGTATGTTCAAGC
>JAIDME010000145.1 GCA_029050705.1 Acetatifactor sp. | reverse complement strand
AACGGCAGGGGAAGGAATCACCCTGGCAGACGGCATCACTTACAACGCCGGCGACTTAAAGCCTACCTGGGTAGAGGTTGAGAACGTACTGGGCATGAAATTTGAGGATAAGTTCCAGGGCAGCGGCAGTGATGCCAAGGAGTGGGACTACTGGAAAGAGCAGTTGGATCAGGTTGACATGGTGAACGGTACCGCAAGCGGTCTGACAGAGGCAGGCGTTGCAGGCATGGTTGTAGATATTAACCAGTATGTTGACAGCATGCCTAACTTCAAGGCTTATCTTGAAGAGAACCCCATTGTCCGCCTGTCTATCACAGGTGACACCAGCACAGGCGCTATCTATTTCTCACCTTACTTTGACGGTGTAAATGACATTGAGCGTATGCCTCTGATGAGAGTTGACTGGGTAGCAAAGCTTCTGGACGGCGAGGGAGAGTTTACCGCTGACAAGAGCGGCACCACCACAGCTCCTGTTTATCAGCCTTATATGCCTACTTCCGGCAAGGTTGAGGTTGATGTTGTCGAGCTTGACGGCAAGACTGTTAAAACAATTGCCAAGGATTATGACGCTGCAGGCAACATTATCGCGAATATGAACGAGGCAGGTTCCCTGAGCGGTGTGGATGCAGTCAATATGTTACGTAATTATATTGATCTGGCTTATGATGGTTATTACGGCACAACCCGTTCCAACCTGTTCTGCGGACAGAATGCGGCATGGGATGCAGACGAACTGGTAGCTCTTCTTCGCTGCGTAGTTTCCAACGCAAACACCCTTAACGGCACAGATACCATACAGGGTCTGTTCTCCCGTGAGGATGATAACAACCAGAGACGTGTTGACATGTTCCGTTTTGTAGGCACCCTGTTCGGCGTTCGCGGACTGGAGTCCAGACAGGATTACCTCTTTGTAGGCAACGACGGCAAGCTCCATGACGCTCGTCAGGAGTCTGCAACCTATGTTGCGCTTGAGAGAATGCATGCTCTGGCTCAGGAGGGCCTGATCTCCAAGTCCTTTATGGACAGTTCTGCTGAGAAGACACAGACAATGCTGGAGAATGACCTTGGCTTTATGCACTATGACTACAACCAGACTCAGACCCTCTACAATGAGACCGTGCTGAACAAAGACAAGGATGGCAATCGTACAGACGAGGGCGAGAAGTATATGGCAGTTATGGTTCCCGTTGCACGATGGGATGACGGCACCGGCGAGAAGTTCATGAGATTTACCGAGTCCTGGCGTTCCGTTAAGACCGGCGGATGGGCAATCTCCAAGGCTGGTGTGGGCGATGACACCGACAAGCTCAATGCAGCATTGAAGCTGATCGATTATGCTTACAGCCCTGAAGGACAGATTCTGATGTCCTACGGCCCTGCAGCATTCAGGAACGATGCGAAGACTTTCCTGTTCAACGGTAAGGAGATGCCTACAATCTCAGACGCAGCCTATGCGGAGTTGTGGGATAAGGCAGGTGGTAACTACACCAACTATGCACGTATGTACCTTGGTTCTACCTTAAGCTTTTTGAAGAGCCAGGCATTTGAGTATCAGTGTACTCATGAAGTAGGACGTGAAGGCGCAGGCTACATTTCCAACGCTATCGGCCTGGGCACTATCCACCACCCTGAGCTTGCGATTGTAACAGACAATATGTGGTACACCTCTGTTCCTACCGTTCTGCCTACAACAAAGGCTGAGAATGATACCATCAACGGTTTCTCAGAGCTGGGCGGAGGCGGCTATTTCGGACAGAGCAAGGATCAGCAGAACCTGTTCCTTGATATCATTATAGGCGGCTTCTCCGGTGAGGGTACGTCCTCTGTTGACGAGACTGTTGCAACTGTTACCAATAGCTGGAACGGTGCACAGTATCTGCAGATCAAAGAGACGGCTTGGCAGTATCTGCTTCAGTTCTACAACAGCAACAACTAAGATGATCTTTAATTAAAGCGGCGCCGCGCGAAATAAACTGACATCCGAATTGACCGGTGAGGTTGGTTTTGCGCGGCACTGCAAAATCCAAGGAAGGTTTTTTATGTATAAAAAACAGATGTTATTTCAACGAATAGTATGTATGGCGGTGCTGGTTGCTTCCGCACTGGTATTTGTTTACTCTCTGGGGCTTTTGACAGACCTTTATGACAGCCTGTACTTAACCATAAGGGATCCGGCGAATCTGGAGATGACTACTGTGCAGGGCTCAAGGATTTTTTATGATATGCAGTCCTTTAACAGCGAGTTGACTAAGGTGGGCATTGGGCTGATTCTGGTTTCCTTGGTTTTGTATTTGATGAATACACATTCCCGCAGAAAGTATTACATCGGGAATTTTGTTGCAGTGGCGCTCTCCGTGGTGTGCAATGTTGCCGCTACTGTCTGGGCTGTTATTGAGATATCCGGTTACAGGGCTAAATTTTTACAGATGGATTTTGAGGCACTGAAGGCTCATGCCGAGATGTGGAAGACTCTTTATACGGAGTCCACCTTCTGGTTTGATGCGGGCTATATGGTGTTTGGATTATTGATGATAGCCACGGTTCTGCTTGTTGTAAATTTGATTTTGAAACTTAACGTGATGAAGGATGAAAAACGTCTGATCGGCAGCAGAAAGGAAGTTGAAGCATGAATTTAGAAAATGATGCCATTATTAAGAAGGATCGTTTGCGCTTTACCAAAAACAAGCTGTCTGCAAATCTTGTGCTGCTTGCGATCGTGTTTAATGCGTTTTACTTTGTCAGTATTTATAAATCGGATGTTGGAACCTACTATTATAAATTGATCATAGGGGCTTCCGTGGTTTACAATCTGCTGTTTATGCTGGCGGCATTCCTCTCCTCCGAGGGAGTCAAGAGTTATAAGATGAATTATTCCTATGTTTTGTTAGGCCTGGGAGTTGGGCAGATTGTACGCATCTTTATTTTGCCCGGAGCTGCGAAGGGTGCCACAGTGACCCTGAGCGGGGCGGAGGAGGCTGTGATGGGTAATGCACAGTTTACCCGCGTGTGTGTTTATTTGATTGTTTCTGCGGCACTTTGTGTTGCGGCGGCAGTTATCAACATCAGCAAGAGCAGCACACTCACAAAGTATCAGGCTGAACTTGAAAAAAAGTAAGAGGGAGCAAGCCATGAGTGAACTTAAATTACAGCATCTTGATAAAATATATGACAATAAGGTTCAGGCCGTATTTGATTTTAATCTGGATGTGAAGGACGGAGAACTGATTGTTCTTGTAGGACCTTCCGGCTGCGGGAAATCGACTACGCTGCGTATGGTAGCGGGACTTGAGGATATTTCCGCCGGGAAACTGATCATTGACGGCAGGGATGTTACCCAGATGCCTCCCAAGGACAGAGATATTGCCATGGTATTCCAGGACTATGCCCTTTACGGACATATGACTATATATGAGAATATGGCATTCTCACTGATGCTCCGAAAAGAGGATAAAAACAAGATACATCAGAAGGTTATGGCAGCTGCAGAGATACTTGATCTGACGGATCAGCTCAACAAAAAGCCTAATCAGCTTTCCGGCGGTCAGCGTCAGCGAGTGGCTATGGGACGTGCCATTGTCCGTACACCCAAGGTGTTTCTGTTTGACGAGCCGCTCTCCAATCTGGACGCTAAGCTCAGGGGCGCTACCAGGCGTGAAATATTGCTGCTGCACAAGCGGTTAAAAGCAACCATGCTCTATGTGACCCATGACCAGACGGAGGCACTTACGCTGGCGGACAGAATTGTGTGTATGTCCATGGGCCATGTACAGCAGATAGGCACACCGCTGGAACTGTATGATACGCCTGCAAATATTTTTGTGGCAAGCTTTATCGGACTGCCTCCCATAAACCTGTTTGATGTGGAGATAAAAGACGGTCAGGCTGTCTGCGAAGATTTTGTGCTGGATCTGAGCGACCGGGAAAAAGAAATACTTGCCGGATATGCGTATAAGACAGTGGTGCTGGGAGTTCGCCCGGAAGATATTGTTCAGGGTGGAAATATTCCGGTGAAGGTATTCAACAACGAAAATCTGGGCCAGACAACTCTTGTGAGCGGTACCATGAAAAAGCATAAGGTCACCTGTAAATTCCGTGAGTGGTGCAGCTACAAGGCCGGGGACACGGTGAATATTTCATTTAAGAAAAAGCATTTCTTTGACAAGGAAACAACCAACGCTATTTCAAGGAATTGAGATAAATTTTCAAGGAGAAATATAAGATGAAGGAATTTATTCGTAAGTTTTTCGTTTCTCTGAAACGCAGCCCCCAGAGTATTCCGCTGGTGGCATTGGCGGCAGCCTTTATTGTTTATTCCTTTCGACTTACGTCCATATCAAATACCACAGCCAGGATAAACACTGCAAATATGGGGCAGTGCGAGTTTGCAGCCATGCTGTTTTCCATTCTGGCTTTTGTCTGTTTTCTGCGGTCCTTTCCAAAGAGGCAGAAGGTAAATATACCCATGCTGGTGCTTCTGTTTTTGATGCTTGCGCTGCTGGTGTTTACCGACAGTGTTTATCTGCTCAGAATCAACCAGGCTCTTACTCGTGCGGAAAATACGGTTATTATTGATGAGAAGACAATGTTTATTGCTGAGGCGCAGAGTACGATGACTGCACACATTATACTGGTGGGAGTCTGTGCTGTTCTGCTGGCTACATTGCCGATTTATGCAAAGCTGCTGAAGAAGATCAATACCTCTATTGATGTGGAAGGCAATGGAGATATGGAGGTAATTGATATTTCCGGTGAGGATGAATAGTTAGTCTATGGCGAGAAAGCAGAAAAGCAGACAAAGCGGAAAAACCGCGGCGGAAAATTATTATGATCTGAAGACCGACGCGGTAAACCGACTGGTCAATGCAGAAAATGCACCGGAGGTTTCCGATGCGGAGATAAGAAAATATAAATCCAGGGGAAGATTAAATATTCCGTCATGGCTCAAAATCGTATTTGTAAAATTTTGGTTCAGCGGCGCAATCTGTTACTTTTTCCTCTGGGGATTGGGAACCTATATTTCCGGTTTGGATCTGATGTTTGCGCTTGCAGTGGGTCTGGGAATTTCCATGGATTTGATGGTAAACGGAATGTTGCGTTACTTTGAACCCGAGAAGAGTGCTTACGATAAATGGATGATGGTTACGGTCAGAAAATTTTGGAGCATTTTTCTGAATGTAG
>JAIDME010000144.1 GCA_029050705.1 Acetatifactor sp. | reverse complement strand
GAAATGGTAATCCGTCAGCCCCCTGTCCTTCCACTCCCGCAGTTTCCGACATGCAAGCTCCCATGTGTTCATGTCCAGTCTGCAGATAAGGCCTGTTTTTTCCAGTATTCCGATAAACTCACCGGGCGGTACCATGCCGCGCTCGGGATGAATCCATCTCACCAGGGCCTCACCGCCCAAAATCTTCCCCCTGACGGAAACCTGCGGCTGAATATAGAAGCAGAACTGACCGCCGTCAAGAGCGTCCCCGAACTCTCCTGTCATCTTCTGTTCGCTCACGCTGTTCTCCCGCAGTCCCTCGTCGTAATGTGCGATCACATCCGTAAGGCTGGCCTTGATGGTCTTTATCGCCATATATGCCCTGTCGCACATAACCGAAACCGCTATATTGCTGTCTACAATATCATAGACGCCCACATGCATACAGATGCGGTAAGTGGATGTACCGCTCTTTTCCCCTATACGCCTGATCTCATTGGCAAAAACCTCCGGCTTAAAGCGCGCTCTTGGCATACAGATTGCAAATCGATCCCCGGAAAGCCTGCCGTAGACAGAGCCGGGCCCTGCCAGCTGCTTCAGGGTATTGGCAATGTTTATCAACACCTCATCGCCCACATTGATGCCGAAAATATCATTCACCAGTTTAAAGTTCTTAATGTCGGAACAGACCATGCAATAACTTCCAGGCTCCGCCTCCCGCACTGTATCTGTCACAACATCATAAAAATGCTCCTTATTATATATCCCCGTGAGACGGTCGTGAGTGGCACGAAAACGCTCCGCTGCCAGCTTCTCCACCTCCACTGTCTCATCATGCATCTTAAAAAAGCAGCCGACACAGTTATCATTGCTGTCACACAGCCGTTTAAAACTCACATCATAATATCTTTTTGCGGAATTTACCTCTCTGGTCTCCTTCCACTCTGCATCCTCCGCCTCGGAAAGCCGTCTGCCGTTCATCCACTCTCTGTAATAGTCCTCGAAGGGACCCGTACCTTCCGCCTTAAAAAAACCATATGCCACAGAATTCGCATAGATACAGTTTCCCTCAATGTCAAAACACACCACGCTGTCATCCATATTCTTTATACTGGAGGACAAAAGCCCCTCCACCAGTCCCTGGGGGACATATATCACATTAAAGTAATAGATTGCCAGCGCCATGATACCGTAGGTAAGCACTGAAAAGTCTATCTCCATACTCATCATAAGATAAAGTACGTTGGCAGCTATGATGATCATAAGGCTGATTAAAGTAAGCCAGAACTTTTTACGGTACATTACCGGCGATTTCACTATCTTTACCACCAGCGGCAGCACGATCAGCACCACCATCCCGTATATAATAAGCCTGTGGAAATTATAAAGTCCGCCACGCTCCGCAATACCATAAAAGAAAGTGCCTGCATCCTCCATCAGACCGCAGCGGAAGATAAATATCTTCTCGGTAAAGACATTCAGCAGCATCAGCAGTCCATCCACAGCCACCACCAAATAGAGAACCGCCTTCTGCACTGTACGAATCTCATAGACATTGGTATACTTCAACGTGTAAAACAGCATGCAGACCAGCAGCACATCCGACACCGTGTAGTATATGGCATATATGAATTCCGCAGTAAACTGACTCGGCGAAATCAGCGCCGCCGCATAAGCAGCCATCGTACATGGTGCCGCAATCATTATGTAGCGTATCGCCTTTGTCAGAGGCCTTTTATCCCTCCTGCCGACTACACAGCTGCAAATAAAAATTGCAGCTGCAAAGATCAACAGCAGCGTTGTATATACATCCCTCATAGCTTATCCTCCGTATCCCCCCCTGTTACTTACCAAATCCATGATACAGAATAATATTTATTTTGTCAATACGCCGTCACTTATCAGCAAATCATTTGTTTTTGTGTAATACTGTCTGATAATTTTTATTTTTTTCAAAAAATGTGTTGACAAATAATTTCCATTGCTATATAATGAACTCAACAAGAAGAGATAAGAAAACTTCTTCCATACAATTAAATAAAGAAAAAGAAGAAAAGAGAGCATGTGCGAGTACACTAAATCAAAGTAACGGATTCCAAATCAACAAACAGGACGTTACAGTACCGGGTACAAATACCAGTGAGAAAGCACGGCGGGTGAAATGGAAGAGAAGAAGCAAAAAAACCAAAAAAGGAGGTAAAGTCCATTGGATCAGGCAGTTTGAAAGCGCGTATTGATTGAAAAAATCGATACGCGCTTTCTCATGCTCTTTTATCTTCATTAGATTAATCTGCCATGCAAAACTTTATTGTTCCCTGTCTGCCCCCTTCTTTCGCTTTGCCAGCACGATCACGATCACCAGCGACAGCACAAACAGCACAAGTCCTCCGATAGCCCCTGCGCCAAAAGCCTTTTTCACCCACAGATATCCTGCCGCCTTTGAGATAGAGTTCTCCGCCGTTTCCAGATACTTTACGGAACGGACAAACAGACTGTACCGCACGTATCCCCATACGCATCCTGCCTCCAGGATTCCCAGAACCGCAGCAGCGCACACCCACTTTGCCAGAGTCTTCTTACCTGCCGCCGCCCCTTTCACAGACGCTTTTTTCTCCCTTTTACGCATAAACAATAATGCCAGAAGAATCACCAGCAGACTTGTAAACAGCGCCCCGATAAGAGGCAGAAATTCCCGCAGTACCTGCCCCGCTCTCCCACCGGCAAAGCTGTCTCCCCTGTACAGGGTAAGCACCTGCACGCTGACGTTACCGTTACTGTCCGTGGCTTTCAGCTCCGCCACATTCTCCCCCGGAGACAGTGACAGCCTGTAACAAAATTCTCCCTGCTCCCCCAGCGCAAACTCTTCTCCATTCACTGACAGACTGCCGCCTCCGACAGTGCCTATAATATCCACATAATCCTCATAAAAGGTCTTTCCGTCCAGATTGTCATACAGCACAATCTCAGGCGGGAGGGCATCGTAATAAATCAGTTCGTCCAGCACATAAATGACGCCGCCTTCGCCTTCAAACTCACCGTATATTTGATTCTGCCCCTGCTGCAGGCTGACCCCCAGCAGACCGGAGTCCTTCAGCAGGAACTGCCCTGTTTCACCGTTTACGGAAAGAGAAAGCACACTCTCCCCTGACACGGCATACTCCACGGCCATCTGCCCTTCTCCGGTGACCTCCGCCGTCCAGGTGCGCAATATTTCCCCGTTTTGCAGATCCAGTTCCCACACAAGCGGCTCGGACCAAAGGCTTTTTTTCTTACAGGAAAGGCTGATCCGCAAAACCGTCTCATCCGTTGGATAGACAATAGTAGTATCCGTCACGGAGCTGTCCAGCTCGCCGTGATAAATTTCTCCGGAACCGCCTGACACGATCACCTTATAGCTCTTATCACCATAGTCTTTCGCATCCTGCCAGTTCAGTGTACAGGTATGATTACCCATATCCAGGTATAACCTGCCGCCCTGCATGGCCGGGGGCAGTTCCTTATTGATAAAGTCAAATTCCTCACCTGTCACGGAATCAAAAATCTCCGCATCCCCCTCACGGCTGCTTACCTCCAGCCTGAGAATGTAGCGTCCGCTGTTTAATGAGCTTAAGGAGGCAGTGACTGTCTCCTCCTGATTGGCCCGCGCCGACCCGGAGGAAATTATATCCGACATGCTGCTGTCCTCACTGTTTACTGCCCACAGTTCATAATTGTAACGGACATCACCGCTCTCGCAATCCGTCTGAAAGGAAACCGTCAGATTCTCCCCGTCCACCCTGTCCTGTCTCACATACTGAATCCACAGACCATAAGACTCTTCCAGAATGGAATACTGAATCTCACTGTTTGCACCTTTATCATATTCCACCTGCCAGGGGCCCTCCTCGGCCTCAGATATCCGGTAAGTGCTCCAAAGCTCCCCCTCGGCAAACTCCAGCCCTTCATCCCCCCTGGAAATACGGCTGCCGGAAGGAGAGATAAAGGTGATGTCCACATTCTCCCTGTCAAAGGAAAACATCACCGTAAGGTCCTGTCCCCCGGGCATTGTGACAATCCGGGTGCTCTCCGTCTCCGCATTCGCTTTTATTGTAAATGCCGCCGAAAACAGCGTGCACAAAAGCAGGGCCAGCACCGGCCTCAAAAGCCCCTTTCTGATTCTCATAAAATCCTCCTCTGAACAGTTATAAGTATCCCTTGTTCTTGCCCGCATGACCGTTCTCGTCAATGTAGTAGAAGTTTCCCCTGACCCTGCCATTGGAATCCTCATATTTAGTCACCAGCACAAACTGCTGTTTCCCGGCATGAGTGGTATACAGCCCCAGGCAAAGATTTCCCTCCTTCTTGCTCTCGAAGTTGAACAGCCACCACTTTACGTCCACCATGGCAGTACCGTTGAGACACACTCCGGCAAACCTGCTGTGAGCATCCAGCTCTCCGGTGCCCGACACCTCCACCTTAGCGCGTCCGTCCGCACTGTCCCACATAAAACCAAGCTTTAGGGCTGCGCTTATCCCCTGCACTTCCTCTTCATCCAAATCCAGCATCTCGTTGGTATATTCAAAGCTGCCAAGTTTCAGACCTGCTTCAGCCAGTGTGATCTCGCTGAGGAAAACCAGCTTCGCCTCAGCCTCCACCCGAAAAGGTGATATTCGGAAGGACGCCGTAGTATCCGGCATTTCCAGAACGCTTATATCGCCCACAAACTTTTCCAGTTTGGGGAAATACTCGCTGACCTTCCCGCAGCTTAAGGACATGGAACCTTCAAACACCAGGCTTGTCCAGCGTCCGCTCTCCAGAGCCTGCTGAATATCCGACACCTGAAAGCTGAAATCATTTGCCGTAACAGGGATTGCCGTGGGCAGCTTGATCCCCTGCGCCAGCTCCAGTTCCAGCTTTACCGCATCCACCGTAAAGCCTTTCCAGGAAATCTCGGCGCCGATTCCCGATTGTTTTGCAAAGAAAGCAAGCCTCACCATGGCCCCCACAGTGTACTCGTTTTTAATGGTATTAATCTTCACCTTTACCGAGCCGTTAAAATGCACCGGCGCGTTAAACAGGTTCAGAGTATGATTATAATTTTTGTCATCAGCATCCTTATAAGAGGCATCCAGGATCAGCCCCACATTTCTGTCCGTAATCTGCGCCGTTCCGTCTATCGAGAACTGGAACAGTTCTTTTGCCCCGCATACATCCAAAATATTATCCTGATAAGGCAATATGGTGCTTCCTGTCTTGTAATTCAGCTGAATGCTGTCCGGGTGCAGCTGCACGCTGGGACTGTCAAACCGCAGTACCCGGAATACCGCAAGAGCCCCTGTCTGTATATCGTCTGCCAGTTCCTCATCCCTGTACAGAGTAAAACTGTACAGCGCCGGAAGGTCTAATGCGATTCCCTTTTCCGCAAACAGCGCCCCCAGCCCTTCCGCAGTGGCGGTGTCAAATTCCACATACGAACCTGCTTTTTCCGTTACCCGAATAGAGCCGCCGTTTTCAATATCCCCCGTCAGCAGCACGTCCCCCTTAAAGCGCAGCCAGCCGTTCATCTGCACCCCGCTTCGCAGCAGCCAGGAACCGTCGGCATTTTCAATCTTTTCCCCGGAGGTGAACACATATTTTCCAAAAGCAGTAGTCTTCTCATTTCCCCCTGTTATCACCGAAAACCCGTCCTGCAGCACTATTCTCTCCCCGTCGATGGAAACTTCCACATTATAGCTTCCCACCGCCACACCGGCAGGAATCGTCAGGGCATACGCCTCCTCGGACACATATTCAGCCGGTATAATGTAGTCGAGCGTGCCGTTCAGCTTCACACTGACTTTTGATTCCTTCTGAAATCCTGTCCCCCTCAGTTCCACACGCACATCCTGCAGGCCCTTATACAGATACCTGGGCGAAATTCCGGATACGGAAATTCCCCGGGTGACATTCACGTTTCCCCCGGCCTCTCCGTCCTCCGTCAAATGATAGGTTTTAGATGCCCGCACATTCTCCTCCGGAAGCGACACCTCCAGCGTCCTGCCCCGCAATGTCATGGTATCCGCCGCCTGATATGTGAGCTGATACTGGTTATAAACCTGCTCATGAAGCATATCATAAAAACCGTTTAAGCTGTCGCTGGCGGACACATAGATGAAAGAACCGCTGCCGCTTTCAGCGATAGTCGTCAGATAGCCCGTGTCTACAGAGGTGCCAAGTCCTATGGTATAGATGGTTATTCCCTTTTCCCTGGCCAGCCGGCCAATCTGCCCGTCAATCTCCTCGCTGCTGTGCATGCCGCCGTCCTGCCCGTCCGTCATCAGAATCAGCACATTGTTTTCCCCGCGTCTGTTCGGAAAGTCCCCCAGACAGTTCACCACTGCGGAAAACATATCCGTACCGCCGCCGGCCCTCATGCCTTCGGCCAGTTCCAGGAGTTCCTCATCCGAGGTTCCAAAGCCTTTTGTATCCACAATCTCACTGTTAAAAGTCACCACCGCCAGCTTCTCATCCGGATTCTGTTCCGTGATGAAGGTCTTTACCGCGTCTTTCAGATTTCCTATACTGTCAGACATACTTCCTGACACGTCACAGCACAGCAGAATATTGGAACCGGTATAGTTAACCTTATCCAGAGTAAACTCCGTAATCTGCGCTCCGCAGTCATATACCCTCAATGCGCTTTTCAGCTCTGCTGTGCTATTTATGTAATCGCTGGATATCTGCACCTTTGCCGAAATTCGTTCAAACCGTTCCGTATCTACAAAACCGATACTGATGGCGCTCCTGGCCCGGCTCACATAATCCGTCACTGTCCGCGGAAATGCCTGATAACCCGCTATGCCGCCTCCGGCAGAATCTTCCTCTCCTCCCTGTGCCCCGTCTGTATCCTTCGCTTTCTCTTCCGCTGTATTTTCAGCAGCATTTTCAGCCAGAATCTCCTCAACATCCACCGTCAGGGAATTCTCCAGCACTGTGCTCACATAATCCGGCACACGCTTGATATCCTCTGTATCCCCCTTTCCGTCTATCACACCCGCAATCTGTCCCATGGCATAAGCATAGCTGTCGTCTCCACAATCCTGAGAGGAGTAGATTGCATTTCCCAGATAGGCGTCGGCAGCAGTCTCATTTCCGAAATAGCTCTCCACTCTGGCAAGCTCCATGTAAACCTTGCTTCTGTCCTCCCCTGCCTCCTGCACCTGCTCCAGCAGCATACTCTTTAAGGCCGCCAGCTCCGGAGCCGCCAGCTGCGCCTCCAGGGCATCTACCCTGGCTTTCATTGCTTTTCGCTCCTGAACGTTTAAGCCCTTCCTGTTTGCTTTCAGCACGGCCTTCAGCTGCCGTTTCACCTCCCGGGCCTCCTCTGAATCCACGCTCTGAAATGACTCAGGGAAATCGGAATGTTCCACCATTCCGCTCATGTAAAGTTCCGCCGCCAGCAACAGTTCATGATAGGAGGAGTTCACCCCTAATGCCTCCGTCACTTTGTCAAAGTCCCCGCACCGTACATAAGTCTCCAGGCGCGCCCGTCTCACACAGGGTAATTCCAGAAGTCCGGCACAATTCTCCTCAAGCCGCGAAAAAATACGGCGGCGTGACTTAGTCTGCTCTTCCTCCCACACACCATTCTCTGTATTTCTCATATCTGCCAGCAGCGCCGCACAGTCACGGATTGTTCCCTTCTCCAGCTCGTAGGCGTCCTCCACTTCAATTCGGATGGCCCTGACCACAGAAGTCAAGTCCATATCGGCTGTGGCAGAAAGTGTCCGAAAACTGTCATCCTCATAACCGTAGTCCGCAGGGTTCTCACCCATATCCTGTAAATACCGGAGCATGGCCAGATCCGCCTCGCTGTGGGATGCCTTCCCCTGTGCGTATCGTACTTCCTTTGAAGATATGGACAATTCTTCCGCATCCTCCAGATAGGCATAAAGCCCTGCGGCTTTCCGGCAGCTGCCCTCCGTAAGAAGAATCCGCGCTGTAAGCAGCCTGCACTCATTGTCATAGCCGTATGCCCGGCTATATGCCTCCAGCACTTCTTCTGCGCTTTCGCAGTCCCCTTCCAGATACAGCGCATTGGCAAATGCCAGCAGTTCCTGCCTGGATGCCTGTCTGTGAGGCTTTTCCTGACCCGGAAGCTGCAGTATCCCCGTTGTGATCATACCGCCGCTGAACCCCAGGAGCAGCAATACCGCCAATATCTGTTTGACCCCGAATGCCCTCCTTCGCACCAGAATCACCAGCGCGCCTGCCGCCCCGGGAAGCAGACCCAGTCCAAGCTGTAATAAAATACTCATCTTCACCCTCACCCCGCCGCCGGACGGCGCTTTATCCTAAATTATAAATGATCACTCATAAAATTACCTTAAAATCCTGACACTCTCTCTGTTCACATCGTTGACTCCAACAGTCACTTTGTCCCCGGGGAAAAAAATTGCCCTGCCAAAGGCCTGTTCCGACCTGCCCACATAGCTCCTGCCTTCATAACTGTAACGGATATACGGGCGGTAGGACTTCCTGTTCGCTCCCCAGGAAGCGGCACCGGAAGTATGCACCTTGCGGTCTGTTTCCACCCTGACTTCCTCCACAATACCTTCTGTCTTTGCCGTCACCTTATACATGGGTCTGCTCCCCCATATCACAAAAGCTGCAAACAAAATAATAACCAGAAAAGGGATAAACCCTGCCATAATGCGCTCACTCTTTTCCTTTCAAAAATTAAAATTTCAATTCCGCGAACATTTCTCCGCGTCGATTGCCAGCACGAGCATCAGCGCAGGAAGGGCGTCCTCCTGCCTGGAAACCTCGATCACATAAGTGTCTGTCCAGTTGAATATCTCCTTTGACACGGTGGCTGCACACTGTCCGGATGCGTCCAGAATTCTGTAATCCCACTCCCAGAAATCCCCTTCCACATGCCAGCCCATACAGTCGATATTATATCTGGGTTTGAAAAAGGAGAATTCCTTGCTGATACAGCCCACATACCGTTCACCCATATACATCTCAAACTTGGGCAGAAATGTCAGAACTCTCTCCTGCACCAGCCCCAGATATCGTTCCTGAGCATCATAAATTTTCAGACAATGACCCCATGACAACTGCCCCTTGACAACGTAGAGAGTCTCCCCTGACTCATTATAGATATCATAACTGTCAAACCAGGAAAAAAAGCGCTGCTTAAATAATAATCTCATGTTTACCCTTCATTCATTTTCGCCAGTTTCGCCGCCTGGTCGGCTGCTATGCAGGCGTCCAGAATCTCCTGAATGTCCCCGTCCATCACCTTGTCCAGCTTATAGATGGTCAGTCCGATACGGTGGTCTGTAACACGTCCCTGGGGAAAATTATAGGTCCGTATCTTCTCGGAGCGATCTCCCGTACCAATCTGACTTTTTCTCATTTCCGCCTCCGCATCGTGCCTCTGCTGCTGCTCTATGTCATACAGCTTTGCCTTCAGCAGTGCAAACGCCTTCGCTTTATTCTGTATCTGGGACTTCTCCGTCTGGCTGTACACCACAATGCCCGACGGATAATGGGTCAGGCGCACTGCGGAATCAGTGGTATTGACGCACTGCCCGCCGTTGCCGGATGCCCTCATCACATCAATGCGGATGTCCTTGTCATCTATCACAATGTCAATGTCCTCATCCACCTCCGGCATCACAGCCACACTGATGGTGGAGGTATGGATTCGCCCGCCGCTCTCCGTCTCCGGCACACGCTGTACCCGGTGTACGCCGCTCTCATACTTCATTTTGGAGTATGCGCCCTGCCCGGTAATCATAAACTGCACTTCCTTCATGCCGCCAATGCCGATCTCATCGGCATTCATGGTCTCCACCTTCCATCTCTGGCTCTCCGCATAATGCACATACATGCGGTATATCTCCGCCGCAAACAGAGCGGCCTCATCTCCGCCCGCCCCGGCACGGATTTCCACAATAACGTTCTTTTCATCATTGGGATCCTTGGGCAAAAGCAGGATCTTCAGCTCCTGCTCCAGCTCCTCCACCCTTTTTTTGCTGTCATTCAGGGTTTCCTTGATCATCCCCCGCATCTCCTCATCGTTCTCCTCCTCCAGCATTTCCAGAGAATCGTCGATGTCCTGCTTACATTTCTTATACTCAGTATAAGCGTCCACAATAGGGGTTAAATCGCTCTGCTCCTTCATCAGCCTGCGAAACCGCTCCTGATTATTCGTCACGGTCGGCTCATGGAGCTCGCCCATAATTTCTTCAAAACGGATTAACAAATCCTCTAACCTGTCAAACATACAGTTCTCTCACTTTCCGCAGATCCGCATTATTCAAAGCTCAGCGTCCCGCACACCACTCTGTCCATCCCGGAATAATCGCTGATCAGCATAACTCCAAGAAAACCGGCCTGTTCCATCAGGCGGCTCACCTCTTCCCCCTGGTCATATCCCACCTCAAAAAAGAGCATACCGCCCTTTTGCAGGTATCGGGGGCATTCCTCCAGAATCCGTCTGTAAAATATAAGCCCATCTTCGCTGCCATCCAGAGCCAGCCTCGGCTCATGATCCCGCACTTCCGGCATTAGAGTATCAATAATATAACTTTCAATGTAAGGCGGATTCGACACGATCATATCAAACTTTCCCTCCACCTTCTCAAATAAATCGCTCTGCACAAAGCTGACATGGGTTCCCACGAAAAGATCCTGCGCCTCTGCAGACTCTCCCGAAGTCCCTGATATATTCCGCACCGCCTGGTCTCCCAGCAGCTTCACTGCATTTTGCTCCGCTACCTTCAGGGCCTCCTCCGACACATCCACACCCACGCCCTCACAGTTGTTGGAGTAGTGCAGCAGACTGATCAGAATGCAGCCGGAACCGGTACACATGTCCAGCACCTGCATTCCGTCATGAAGATGCTGCAGCGCTTCCTCCACCAATATTTCCGTGTCCTGTCTGGGAATCAGTACGTGCTCATTCACAGCAAACTCAAGCCCCATAAAATCCTGCACTCCGGTAAGATACTGAAGCGGAATGCGCTGCGAGCGCTTCTCAAGCAACTCCCTGTATGCGCTCTCCTGTTCCTTCGTCACTTCACTGTCACCGTGGGCCAGCAGCGTGTTCCGATTTGTGCCGCAGACAAACTCCAGCAGCAGCCTCGCGTCCGTATCCGCATCCGGAACGGATGCCGCAGACAGGACGGTTTTTCCCATAGTATAAGCTTCCCTGTACTCCATATTTCCCCTTATTCTGCCGTCTTCATACGGCGCAAACTTAGAAATTCTGTTCTTCCGCCGAAAACTCCTCTCCGGTGTATGCAAACTGCTCCTCCGCGATTTCCGGTTCACCATCGTACGCCGGCTGTTCCTCCGAAAACTCTTCCCCACTGTCTTCTGTCATCCTGCCGGCCTCTTCTTCCTGCGTCCAGGCCTCATCTACCTCATAGTCAAAATTCTCATAGAGAAATGTTTTCCAGTCGAACACAGCTTCCACTGCTGCGATCGCCACCTCCACCATCTCTCTGTCCGGCTCCTTGGTGGTCATCCTCTGAATCCACATGCCCGGTAAAGAAAGAATAAGCACAAAAATGTTATTGCTGCGGCCTGCCAGCCTGATAAGCTCATAGGAAATCCCCGCCACCACCGGCATCAGAAGGACACGCAGGATTACTCTCTGCACCGGATTGTCCACCCTGATAAAAAAGAACAGAACAATGCTGACAAACAGAACAAAGAAAATAAAGCTGGTGCCGCATCTTCTGTGCAGTCTGGAGCATCTCATAACATTGCGTACCGTCAGCGGACGCCCCCTCTCAATACAGTTGATACACTTGTGCTCCGCTCCGTGGTAACGGTACAGTCTTCGGATATCCTTCATCAGACTGATCGCCCAGACATAAAGAATAAAAATCGCAATACGGATTGCTCCCTCAATAATCGCCATCAGGGACTCATTACGCACAAATCCCCGGAAATAGGATGCAAGATAATAGGGCAGTACAATAAAGATACCCACAGCCAACGCTATGGAAAAAACAGTCACCAGCATATTCACCAGCTTCTCACCGCCACCGCCGGAAGACTTGTCACTTTTTTGTACCTTTCCGTCATCCCCCTCATCGTAAACAGAGGCGGAATAGTTTATGCACCGCATTCCCAGCACCAAAGAATCTATGAAATTAAAGACACCCCTGATAAAAGGAATCTTCTTAATCTTGCTTCCATGAAGAACTCCCTGGTAATTTTCCAGTTCCACGGCAATCTCACCGCCGGACTTCCGCACGGCAACCGCATATTTCTCCTGGTTTTTCATCATAATGCCTTCCAATACCGCCTGACCGCCGATGCCGGAATAGCATCTCTTTCTTCTCTTCGCCATAATACCACACTCCGACCTGAATTCAATCGAGCAGGGGACTTTCCCCATGCATTAACAGAAAAGGTTGAGATACAAGCACCTCAACCTTTTTTTGCGATTCCTATTTAACGCCGTATTTCTTGTTGAACTTCTCAATACGTCCATCGGCTCTTGCTGTTTTCTGCTGGCCGGTATAGAATGAATGGCACTTGGAGCAAACTTCTACGTGAATCTCAGGCTTTGTGGAGCCGGTCACGAAAGTGTTGCCGCAGTTGCAGGTTACAGTTGCCTGATAATACTGGGGATGGATTCCTTCCTTCATCTTCTCTCACCTCTCTATATGATTACATACTGCTATTCTTCGTTCTCATCCGCACTGCCTATGGAACCACAAACAGCGGTATTATTGTAACACAAGCTTTATATACTTGCAACCCCCTATTTCAAGAATTTATATAAATTTATTCTTCTTTACCATCTGCACAAATTCATTATTATTTCTGGTTCTTGAGAACATATCGAGAATCCTGTCGGTAGCCTCATCCGGCTTCAGACCGTTCAGCGCCTTCCGCATAATGTTGATCGCGTCCAGTTCGTCCCTGTTCAGCAGCAGATCCTCTCTTCTGGTGCCGGATTTCGCCAGATCGATAGCCGGGAAAATCCTCTTTTCCGAAAGCTTGCGGTCAAGCACCATTTCCATATTACCCGTTCCCTTGAATTCCTCATACACCACATCATCCATCTTGCTTCCGGTCTCAACCAACGCCGTGGCAAGAATGGTCAGACTGCCGCCTTCCCGCATATTTCTGGCCGCGCCGAAAAACCTCTTGGGCATATGCAGAGCCGCCGGGTCAAGGCCGCCGGACAATGTGCGTCCGCTGGGAGGAACCACAAGATTATAGGCCCTCGTCAGACGGGTAATGCTGTCCAGAAGAATAACTACATCCTTCTGGTGCTCCACCAGCCTTTTTGCACGCTCAATCACCATCTCAGACACCCTCTTGTGATGTTCCGGCAGTTCATCAAATGTAGAATAAATGACCTCCACATTTTCCCCGTGAATCGCTTCCTTGATATCCGTAACCTCCTCCGGGCGCTCGTCTATGAGCAGGATCAGCATGTGCATATGGGGATTTGTGCGCAGAACAGACTTGGCCACCTCCTTTAAAAGAGTTGTCTTTCCTGCCTTCGGCGGCGACACGATCATACCACGCTGCCCCTTACCCACCGGGCTCACCAGATCCATAACCCTCATGGCCACACTGCACCCCGGCATTTCAAGTCTGATACGCTCATTCGGGAAAATAGGTGTCATATCCTCAAAAGCCGTCCGCTTCGCGGATTCTTCCGTAGTGTATCCGTTGATCGAACGGATGAACAGCAGCGCGCTGAATTTCTCCTGCTGGGTTTTGACACGCTTGTTGCCCCGAAGTATATCGCCGGTTTTCAGACCAAAACGGCGAATCTGACTGGGGGCCACATAGACATCATTCTCACCGGGCAGATAATTCTCACAACGGATAAAACCGTAGCCATCCGGCATAACCTCCAGGATGCCGCTGGCTTCCTCACCGCTGTCCAACTCTCTGGGATAAGTCTTCTCATCATAAACCTCGTTGCTTCTGAACGGGCGGGATGCAGCCACGCCTTCTAAAGCCGGTGCCGCATTTTCCGTCTTTACAGGCACGTTCTCCGCCTTCGGTGCAGTTTCACTTCTGGCCGCGCCGGCCGCGTGTGTGGTCTCACTGCGGCTGCCTCCTTCACTTCGGCCCGCATTATCAGCGCCGGGGATAATCTCACTGCGCACCGCATTTGCATTTCTCTGAGACGCAGTCCTGCCTGTCCCCGATGCCTGACGCCTGTAAGCAGACTGCCTTCCCGTACCGCCGGATGTCTGCGCCGTTGCTTGAGCCTGAGGAACTTCCTGGGCCTTCGCCGCCTTTTCCTGCTCCTCCAGCTTTTTCAGCCTTTCATCCTCCGCCAGCATAGCCTCTACAATCTCGGCCTTCTTCATCGTTGAAGTACCTTTCAGCCCGCGCACCTTGGCAAGCTCCTTTAATTGTACAAGCGCCAATGATTCGTATTTCTCTCTCATAAACTCCTCCTAAAAACACATAAACTAAAAGCAGCTATCATATCCACAATAAAAAAACGGGAATTACAGCAAGACGGTTCATCGACAGGGTTCATCGACATGATTCCTTGATACTTTGATTGAATTATCGTGTTTCTTCATTTATTATAATACACTTTTCCTAAAATAGGAAGTCCTAATTTTTTGTGATTGTAAATTGTCCGACGTGAACCCTGATCCCATATCCAACAGCCATTTCATGCTTGCATGCAATGGCAAATTATTATATGATAGTACATATTCAGGAAAAGAGGTACTGTTATGACAACCAACGAAAAAGCACTGTTAATGCACGAAAAGTGGAACGGAAAACTGGAGATTGTCTCCAAATCTCCTGTGAAATCCAGAGAGGATCTGTCCGTCGCATACACTCCCGGCGTAGCCGAGCCCTGCAAGGTTATCGCCGAAGACAGGGAAGCTGCTTACAAATATACGATGAAGGCAAACACTGTTGCCGTGGTCTCCGACGGGAGCGCCGTCCTGGGGCTTGGCAACATCGGCCCTCACGCCGCCATGCCCGTCATGGAAGGAAAAGCCGTTCTCTTTAAGGAATTCGGCGGTGTCAACGCTGTGCCTATCTGTCTGGACACCCAGGACACCGAGGAGATCATAAAGGCCGTCACCTGGCTGGCTCCCGGCTTCGGCGGCATCAATCTTGAGGACATCAGCGCCCCCAGATGCTTTGAGATAGAGGAGCGCCTGAAAGCCACTCTGGATATTCCCGTGTTCCATGATGACCAGCACGGTACAGCCATTGTTGTTCTTGCCGGCATCATCAACAGCTTAAAGGTGGTAGGAAAGAAAAAAGAAGACTGCCGGATCGTGGTAAATGGGGCCGGAAGCGCCGGTGTGGCCATCACCAGGCTGCTCCTGACCTACGGCTTCCCCAGCATTATCATGTGCGACAAGGTCGGCATCCTGTCCAAATCCACGGAAGGACTGAACTGGATGCAGCAAAAAATGGTGGAAGTGACAAACCTGGGGAATGAGACCGGCACTCTGGCAGATGCCCTGAAGGGCGCTGATATTTTTGTGGGTGTCTCCGCACCCAACATTGTAACTCCTGAGATGGTGGCTTCCATGAACCATGACGCCATCCTCTTTGCCATGGCCAACCCCGTGCCTGAGATCATGCCTGACGCGGCAAAGGCCGCCGGAGCCAGAGTGGTTGGCACAGGCCGCAGCGATTTTCCCAATCAGGTCAATAATGTGATAGCCTTCCCCGGCATCTTTAAGGGTGCTCTGGAAGGACGGGCTGCGCAGATTACGGAAGAAATGAAGCTGGCGGCTGCCGAGACAATAGCAAGCCTGGTACCTGAGAACGAGCTGAACGAAAATAACATTCTGCCCGAGGCCTTTAATCCGAAAGTGGCGGAACTGGTGGCTCAGGCAGTTAAATCCCATATCCGGGCGTGAAGGAAATGACCAGTATTTTCCATTCACTGCTTTTGCCGCATATGCGGCAGAATGAGAGGACTTATGATACAGGACCCGCTGACTCTCTACAAATTGATCGTGCTGTATATGTTAAACCGGGTGACCTTTCCTATGACCACCGCCCAGGTCAGTGACTTTATCCTTGGACGGGAATACACCAATTTCCTTACGCTTCAGCAGGTCATCAATGAGCTGACGGATGCAAAACTTATTTCAGCCGAGACTATCCGCAACCGGACCCATCTGTCCATCACCGCAGAAGGGCGGGAAACGCTGCACTTTTTCCAGAATCGGGTCAGTGAATCCATCAAGCAGGACATCAACACCTACTTCCGTGAAAACGAATACACCCTGCGCAATGAAGTTTCTGTTCTGGGTGATTACTACAAATCAACCTCCGGAGAGTACGAAGCCCATCTGGTGGCAAAGGACAGAGGCATCAGCCTGGTGGACATCACCCTGTCCGTACCTGATGAAAGCACTGCAGCCGCCATCTGTGACAACTGGCAGAAAAAGAACCAGAAAATCTATCAACAGCTGGTGCAGGAGCTGTTCTGAGAATCAGGCCGGGAGACCGGATCCCCAAGGTCTTCCTTAATCTTCTTCATATGTTCCCTGATCTTAACCTCATACCCGTTCCCTGTGGGTCTGTAAAACTCTTTTCCGTCCAGCTCATAGGGAAGATACTGCTGTTTTACATAATGGTTAGGGTAATCATGGGCATACTTATAGCCTGCCCCATGCCCCAGCTTTGCGGCCCCCTTGTAGTGCGCATCCTGCAGATGTACCGGGATTGGCAGGCTGCCTGTCTGCTCTACGGTCTGCATAGCTTCAAAGATGGCATTACAGCTTGCATTACTCTTGGGCGCACAGGCCACATAAGCCGCCGCCTGTGCCAGAATGATCTGGGCCTCCGGCATCCCGATCCGCTCCACAGCCAGAGAAGCATTAGTTGCCACTACCAGCGCCTGAGGGTCGGCATTGCCCACATCCTCCGCAGCGCAAATCATGATCCGTCTTGCAATAAAAGCCACTTCCTCCCCCGCATAAAGCATCCGCGCCAAATAATACACTGCCGCATCCGGGTCGGACCCCCTCATGCTCTTAATAAAAGCCGAGATTGTGTCATAATGGTTGTCTCCCGTCTTGTCATATCTGACGGCCCGCTTCTGGATACACTCCTGCGCCACATCCAGGGTAATATGTATTTTCCCATCCCCGCTGCGGTTCGTAGTCATGATTCCCAGTTCCACAGCATTCAGGGCATGCCGCGCATCTCCTCCGGAGAGATCGGCCAGAAAGTCCAGCGCCTCCTCGTCAATCTCCGCATTGTAAGCGCCCATTCCCCTGTCAGTGTCATATACCGCCTTTCGGATAAGCTCCTTCACTGCCTCCATGGGAATAGGCTTCAGCTCGAAAATGATCGATCGCGAAATAAGCGCCCCGTTCACCTCAAAATAGGGGTTCTCCGTGGTGGCTCCGATGAGGATCAGGGTTCCGTCCTCCACAAAGGGAAGCAGATAATCCTGCTGACTTTTGTTAAAACGGTGAATCTCGTCAATAAACAAAATGGTACGCTTTCCATACATTCCCATCGTGTCTTTTGCCTTTGCCACCACCTCTTCCATATCCTTCTTGCCCGCCACCGTGGCGTTAATCTGAGTAAATTCCGCGCTGGTGGTATTGGCAATCACCCGGGCAAGGGTAGTTTTGCCCGTTCCCGGCGGTCCGTAGAAGATGACGGAACTGATCTTATCCGCCTTGATAGCACGGTACAGCAGCTTATCCTTACCGATAATATGTTCCTGCCCCACCACCTCATCCAGCGTCCTGGGGCGCATCCGTGCCGCAAGAGGAGATTCCTTTTCCATACTTGTACTGCGCATATATTCAAATATATCCATATCTTCCGCCCTTTATTGCCTTTCGTTCCGCAATGTCACCCGGTTTTCATGGACTGTCACGGACTTTAAACTGCGCAGAAAGCTGGATATACGGCTGTAACCAAACTGTTTGAAGTCCAGCTGTTTATACTTTTTGTGCAGTTCATCGTTCAATGTGGAAAGATTGTCGATCATGCCGCCGTTCCGCTCAATCATACTGCATATCTCCCGCTCCAGCTCCGTCTTGGTAAGCGTGGAACGCTGCTCCACATAATACTGGTTGTTTACCTTCTTCACACTTAAGTCAGGCAGTTCCTGAGTCACCATGGTGCTTAGCTTGGTGTATCCATAGTTACGGACGTCAAAATCGGAAAACCGGTCATTCAGACGGTTTCCGATCTGCGCAAGGTCAACCTGCTTGCCGTCATTCTCATTGATCAGGGCCAGAATCGCCTGCCGCACCTCCGTGACTGAAGTGACGTTCTGCTCCTCGCTGCCTTCAATATTCTCATTGCCCTCCAATGCCTTGTTCTGCTCCGCCACCAGGTTCAGATGTATAAATCTGTTGCAGGCTCTCGTCAGCGCCGGGGGCGTTTTGGACTCCCCCATGCCCATAACAAACATGCTCTCTTCCCTGAGGCGCATGGCAAGCCTGGTAAAATCACTGTCGCTGGTCACCAGACAAAAGCCCTGTACCTTATTTTTAAATAAAATATCCATAGCGTCGATCACCATGGCCATATCCGTTGCATTCTTCCCTGTGGTGTAGGAAAACTGCTGCACCGGCATGATGGAATGCTCCAGCAGCATCCCCTCATTCCAGCCGTTGGCCCTGGACCAGTTACCGTAAATCCGGCGGTAAGTGGACAGGCCGAACTTGTCCAGCTCTTCAAAGATTGTAGCTGCGTACTTGGAACTGATATTGTCCGCATCGATCAGCACCGCAAACTGCATCCTTGCACTTGTGAGATTCTCAATATTTTCTTCCATATTTGACTCCTGTTCCGAAATCCGGTATATGCCTCATATCCTTTTCCCTGCATCGCCGGATAATGCGCGTTAGCTTTTATATCAATCATACTGCAATTAATCAAAATCGTCAAAGAAATCTCAACAGCATCTGCCCTGTCATTTTTCCCGGGACATTTCCCCGCTCTTCATACGGTATACCTGATCGCAGAGTATCTCGATATCTTCCCTGTTGTGACTGGCAATCAGAATAGTCTTGCCCTCGCCCTTCAGCTCCAGCAGAAGTCCGCGGATATCCTCCACGCCCTCCTCGTCAAGTCCGTTCATGGGTTCATCCAGCACCAGCACATCCGGATTCTCCATAATGGCCTGGGCAATCCCCAGGCGCTGCCGCATTCCCAGAGAATACTTTCCCACCGGCTTGCGGCTGGAGGGATCCAGCCCCACCCTGCGGATAGCATCTTCAATCTCCTGTTTCCCGATATGATGTTTGATAGCCGCCAGTTCCCACAGGTTTCGGTATCCGCTCTGAAAGGGCAGAAAACCCGGCACCTCAATGATGACTCCGATGCTGGATGGAAAATCCTTATCCACACTGATGTGCTCTCCGTTTACCCATATATCTCCGCAGGAAGGCTTCATCAATCCGCAGATCATCTTAAAAAGGACCGTTTTCCCGCTTCCGTTCCTTCCCACGATTCCGGTTATCATTCCGTCCTGAAACTCTGCAGTGATCTGTTTTACCGCGGAAACCTTTCCGAAAGTTTTTGTCACATTTTCCAATCGAATCATCAGCGCACCTCACCGGATTTCAATCTTTTTTGCTCTCACCAACAGTCGGTTAAAAATATAAAACAGCAGGATCAGACTTCCCATGACCAGCAGGACCCTGCATGTCCGCACAGGATTCCCGATATACCGGGAAATATCCAGCCAGCTGACGGGAGACAGCATCCGCAGGAAACTGATTTCCGACAGTTTTCCGAAGCTGGCGATCAGCAGATTTCCAAATCCCCACACCGCCAGCAGTATTTCCCCTATATAATTCCGGCACAGGCCGTCCACGCAGAAAATAAATTCTCCGAACAGGATGCCGGTCAGCCATACGAACAGCGTATTCATCAAAACAGCCTGCAGGGGCGTATATCCCAAAATAATTTCCATGGAAATATGAGCGTGACTGTCAAATCCCAGATTCCGTGCGGTTTCTCCCGCAAAACTGCCCCACACCTTCCCCCAGCCCTGAAGGGAAATCCGTCCTCCGATGATCACGCAGATAAACAAAAACATTTCACACAGCCAGATCAATACAAGCGTGACATCTGCCAGAAACTGTCCGTTTACCCAGCACCGATTTCCGCTTTTCATCAGGATTCCCTGCTGAATATGGCCGGTGATGGGAAATACGCTGGTCAAAAAGACCAGCAGCAGCATTCCCAGACTGCTGAACACAGGGTCTCCGAAAAAGTGAGGAAGCGCGGCGGGACAAAGCTTCAGGCCATAGACTTCCGCAAACAAAAGGAGCTGCTTCAGGTAAAGCCCCAGCAGCACAAAGGAAACCAGTGTCAATACCACCCAGCGGCCGGAAAGCAGGACTGTCCTCAATTCAAACCACCATACCCGCAGAGATTTTCGAATCATTTTTAACACCGCCTCTCACCTCCTGCACCTTCGTCTGATCAGAACATACAGCAAAAGCGAGACAGCCAGTGCAGTCAGAAACATATGCCCCAGCGCGAATCCCAGCTTCAGTTCATCCTTCCGGAAAGGAGACCAGTCAAACATATAAACAAATTTAGGACTGGTCCATTTCGGCAGGCCGACAGTAAGCGTAAAGTCCGCCCAGCTGTAAGTAAAAAAGAACTGCAGGATCATGGGAAGGATCACCACAAACTGAGCGTCCCTGACCACCCCGGCCACAGCTGATGCCAGCAGCGTCAGAAAAGCCGCAAGAATACCGTTCATTGCCTCATAAACCAGCAGACCTCCCCAGTAATTTCCTGCCTCCAGCAGACTGCTGTTTATTCCCAGCGAGCAGCTGCTTCCTATGGGAAGCCCCAGCCCGAAATGTCCCACCAGAAAAAACAGCAGGTCGCCTCCCAGCATACAGAAAAAGGCTCCGCCTGACGCACTGAAAGCCTGAGCCAGCGCATAGCAGCCCCAGCCGGTTCTGGGAAGCAGAACGCTCATCCGCCCGCTCCGGTCATCCTGAATATAGAGGAGGATAGCCGGGAGTGCGGCAAGGCACAGATTGATATAAGGAAGAAGACTGCTGCTCCAGCCGTACATAACAGCCAAATACAATAAATCCGGCCGCCAGGAGCGTTCCGTCAGAACCCTCCGGTAAATTTCAGTATCCCCGAAAGTGTAGACAAATCTGATCAGGCCGATTCCGCAGACAGCGGCCCAGAAAAGGGGCTGTCTCAGCATCCGCAGCAAATTTACCTTTATAAGCCGAAGCATTGCGTTTCCTGCTCTTTTCATATACGATCCACTCCTACGGTGTATACCCTACTTCGCTGATAAACTGCCCGGAAGAAGCGAAATCCAGTTCAGACTCATCGGGATAGGCCACTCTCAAGAGATTACAGACTGCATTGTGATCAAAGTGATTTCCCTCATAGTCATAATATACAGCGTTGGGAGACGAATCCACTCGCCCCGCCTCGTCCGTAAGCCAGTAACACCTAAAAATTCGATCCACCCCCATACAATCCCGCATGGTCAGATTTCCTATCAGTTCTCCCGGATATGGCACTGTTTCCCATACATATTCGGGCAAAAAACCGCTCTGTTCCGCCAACAGCTGCGCCAAAGTGAGCGCTCTCCATCTCCTCCGGACTTAAAAACCTTTCACCAGCCGAAAAGTCAGAACAGGATGTAAGCAGGAACAGGATTGGTATAAATAACAGAATCCGAATTGTCCATTTTTTCAATACCGTTTTACCCCATAATATTCATAGTACATTTATATCCCTTATGTCAATAATCTGCCGGGTACAAACTAAGGTGTATACATTTTTTCTCCCACAAACTGTCCGGTGAAGGCATCGTATACCAGCAGCATTTGAAACTCTGAGGCAGGATTCCAGTACTGCACGGTCCAGAAGGGAGCTGCTATATTGCGCAAAGGGCCATCTTCTACATCCGAAAACCAGTAAGAATAAGCAATTTCAATGTGATTTACCGTCAAGGTATTGGTAATCAGCATACTGTCAAAATACTGCCTGGCATTTTCCAGAATCACATTGATATCACAAATTTGTTCCTGTTCTTTATAAACTTCCTGCATACAAAGCTTTCTGTTTGTACTCAGGTATCGGAGCCCGCTGTCTCCTCCCCAGCTGACAAAATGCTTATTCGCCATAAGCGGAATCAGCATATTCATGTGAACCTGGCTATTCAACTCTTCCTCCCATGTGACATTCTCTGTTAAGGTAATCGAAGGACACAGATATTTTAACGGGAAACCGTCCACATCCCGATAAAACAGATATGCGTAATAATCTTCTTCAAAATAAGGTGTACTGCCAAACTGCCCCTGCAATTCATAGCCATGGTCTTTCAACTGCTGTCGGTTTGCTTCTCCCATGGGAACACAGATGACCTCGGGATAATAGTCTTCACCTGTCAGCGTCTCCAAAATTTGTTCCGCCTTTACCGCCAACTCCCCTGAGGACGCAAAATTCAGTTCAGACTCATCGGGAACGGCCATACTCAAAAGATTACAGGCCGCACTGTGGTCAAAGGACTCCCACTCGTAGTTATAGTACAGAGCATTCGGAGATGAATACACATGCCCTGCCTCATCCGTACTCCAGCCACACCATAATGTCCTCTCCACTCCCGCCGGATCCCGCATAGTCAAATTTCCTATCAATTCATCCTGATATGACACGGTTTCCCATACATATTCGGCTGAAAACCCACTTTGTTCTGCCAACAGCTGCGCCAATTCCTCAAGAGAATACCCATAGATGGACGGTTCAGCAACAAAATCCTCCAAGGACACCAAATCCTCTTCCTGATACATCATAGAGACATAATAGGCATTTAAACCGTTCTGATACCTGCTGTATGGCGTAATCACGGCATCCACCAGCACTCCATCCGTCAACTCCATTTCCAGATGAGTACTCTCCATCTCCTCCGGACTTAAAATCCCCTCTTCGGCAGAAGAGCAGGACGTAAACAGAAAAGATGTCAGAACTAACACCAGAACCCGGATAGTCCTTTTTTTCAATACCCCTTTCCTCCGTCAATCTGTCTCAAAACATTATGCAACATTTATGGTGTAAACGTATAAGTGGCAACAACACTATTTAATAAGGAATCAGTAGTTATACACATGCCCGCAACATAATATCGATTGCCTGCATTATAGGGATTCAAATAGGCAAAATTCTTGGTGCCACTACTAATAAACTGCTGTGTATTCGTTGCCCAATCATAAGCCTTGGCGGAATCTGCAACCACCGCACTTATGTGAGCCCTGTCGCTGGCACCGCCTGAAAGCGAAATTGTCGCATCAGATTGGGAACCGGCCGGTTTGAACAAAATAGTGTTTGGATTATAGTACCATGTCTTAGTCACTGAATTCGAATAAGCGTCTGCTTTCAGGACGGACACCCCCCAGCAAAATGTGAAGGCCAGGGTCATCGCAAGCAGCATGGCAACTGCTTTCTGTTTGGATGTAACTTTTTTCTTTGACATAAAAGTCTCCTTTCTTTATACATGTCTAAATACATGTATAAAAATCAATATTTATCATTAATATTGATTGTAATATATTGTCACATTTATGTCAACATCTGTACATCCTTACACCCTGCCTTACTGCCACTCTCCGTTTCTATTCCGCCATAGTTATATATACCGTCACTATATTTCGCTGCCGCCGGTACAACAGCCTTCTACGTCAACAGCACAATCTTCAGGCGGAATTCCTTCCCGTCGCAGCCGATCGTACAGCTTCCGTTGTACCTCCCCGCAATCTGTTTCATGATCTCGATGCCGTATCCATGGGCTTTCCTGTCCTTTTTCGTCGTGGGTATGCTGCTGCGGGCCGATACCTTCTTCTCCACGGGATTGACAATCTCAATCACCGTATAATTTCGTGTGGTACTCACCTTTGTGCGGATATATCTTTCCGGTTGTGCCAGACATGCCTCTATGGCATTATCATAGGCGTTGGCAAGGAGTCCGCAGATGTCAGGCGCCGCCATGACACCCAGATTTTTCAGGGTCCCGGAAAATTCAAAGGCAATCCCGTTGGCCTCGCATATCTTACTCTTTGAAGAAACCACCAGATCGGCGACCTGATTCCCTGTAGGTATCCTGCTGCCAACCTGCGGTACCTCGTGGCTCAGCTGTTCCGTATACTTCCTGACCTCCTCATAATCGCCTTCCTGACACAGCGACGAGATGACCGCCAGATGATTTGTCAGATCATGACGTATTTTTCGCACCTCGGTCTCGTTCTCTTTTGTCTCCTGCAGCGAATCCAGCTGGACCCGCAGATACTCCGTCTCACATCTCGCCATGGTCTGGCGATAGATTCTCTTTCTGGACTCTATCAGACTGTACGCAAAATATCCGACACCCAGCACATAACCACCCACAAAGACGATCAAATATATCCAGTAGTATATAACGGGCTCATACTTCGTGCGGTTCAGCGTGAGAATAAGCGCACCGTCAATAAAAGAGAAAAAGAGCAACGCTATGCTGCCAAAAACTTCTTTTACCGAAAAATGCACTCTGGTCCGGTACTTGATCTGCACATGGCGCAGAATGAGCAGCAGGACAAGCAGCGTTGCATCCACCATATAGCTGAAAAACGTCCGCAAATTATCCTGCACCGCCAGCTGAACGTTCGAGGGAGAGACAATCTCCTCCACCAGTGCAGCAGGAAGTAAATCCAGAAAAAGATAAATACAGACAGCCGGGAAAAAACGCAGCAGATCCGGAAGCCTCCGCCTGCTGAACAGGCACACGCTCAAAACAATTTCCACCATCATACCGGCAATAGCATCAACCCCGGCGGGAATCGGGCAGAAAACAGTAACCGTTGTCCATAATACAGATATGCAGGAGCGGATGACTGCATTTTTTCTTCCCAGGTCCATGTGCGCGGCACAGACATACTGCATCAGCAAAATTAAAATCCAGTAATCCACTAAATTTGCTATAATATAGTAGATTAAATCACTCATCTGCTCAAACCTCCGTCAATATACGCTCCCAGCGCGAGGCGAAAGTCCCTGCTCCTCCTGCGGCTGATCGGAATTGTCTTTCCGCAGTCCAGAGTGAGGCGCCCCTCGTCAAATTCCCTGACATGAGTCAGATTGACAAGAAATTTGCGGTGGACGCGGAAAAAGAAAAACGGAGAAAGCTGTGCCTCCAGCTCATTCAATCCCTTACGCAGCGTAATGACATCATCCATATAGTAAAGAATCGTATCCTTGTTGTCCGCCTCCAGATACCGGAGTTCCCGGGTGTGCAGCAGCAGTTCGCACCCGGAAGTCCTCACCCGCAATGTGTGCGCAGTCTCCAGTTCCCGGCGTACCTCCATCATCACCGCCGAAATATCCTTATCATTCACCGGCTTCAGCAGGTAACGGAAGGCATTCACCTCATAGCCCTCCGGCGCATATTCCAGGTAGGCGGTCAGGAAGATCAGAATCGCATTCCTGTCCCGGCTCCTGATCTTCTTCGCAAGCGCGATACCGTTTACAGGCTTCATCAAGACATCCAAAAACAACACATCATACCGCTCTCCCGCCTCGTACTTTGCCCAAAGCTCCTTCGGAGAGTAAAAACAGTCTACGGAGCAGTCGGGCTGCCCCCAGAGATATTTATAGATCTGTTTTACCAGAACAATTTCATCATCACAAACTGCAATCTTCATAATTCCTCACAATACCGGCTCCGTCTCTATATAAACAGAAACAGTTTACCATACTCGACAAAAGCAATCAAGAAAATACACTTTCCAAAACCAGGAAAACTCGCAAAAAGCCGTTTACACCACATTCTTTACCGTCGGCGTATTTTTATCCTGAAACAGGTGCGCACATGATAAAATAACTTGATTTCCATGTTAAATAAATTCTGAATACAGAGGAGGAGATTACTTATGAAAATAGGCAAAGTAAAAAAAATAGGAATGCTCATGACACTGTTAGGCGCTCTGTCGCTGGGCGCATGCGGCGGTTCGGATCCGGGTGTTTCCGGAAACTCTGCAGATGACAACCGGAAGGAGAACTCTTCGGACATGCAGGAAGATTCCTCAGATTCCAAAAAGCCGGACAGCACAGATCAAGATGCCAAAAAACAGAACCTGGAGGAACTCTTTGAATATACCTTGATGGAAGATGAAAACACCGTACTGCTGACAAAATATATAGGCGAGGTCGAAAATGTGACGGTCTTCGGTTCTTATAAAATAGGCGGGAAGGAATACCAGACCCTGCTCGCGGACGGTGTTGACGACGGCTGGAAGACTTCCCCCTTTCGTGACAACACCACAATTACTTCCCTTACCTTTGCGGACGGAGTAAAAGTCAATAACTGCAGCAACTATTTTTCCTACTGTAAAAACCTGGAATCAATAGATTTCAGTGGACTGGACACCAGCGAGTGCAGCGATTTTTCCGCAATGTTCAGCAACTGCACCTCCCTTCAGACGGTGGATCTGTCCCCCTTAAATCTGGATAGCCTCACTGAATTATACGGTATGTTCAGCTACTGTGAGTCTCTGACCGAACTGGATTTCTCCATGGTCGATACAAGCAGCGTAACCTCTTTCGACAACTTATTCGAGTGCTGCAGAAGCCTGCAGAAACTTAATATAGAAGGCATGGATACCAGCAATGCCACACATTTGACCAGTATGTTTGACGGCTGCAGTTCCCTGACCTCTATTGACGTCAGCGGCTTTGACACCTCCAACGTGGTCGCCATGCCGGCAATGTTCAGAGGATGCGAAAGTCTTACCGGCATCGATGTCAGCAGCTTTGACACTTCGCTTGTGGAAGGCATGGGCAGTATGTTTGCCGGATGCAAAAGCCTCACCGGCATTGACTTAAGCGGCTTTGACACCTCCTGCTGCGCAGGCCTGGGCAATATGTTCAACGGCTGTGAAAGCCTTACCGGCATTGACTTAAGCAACTTTGACACCTCCCATGTAAAAGACCTGGGCGGCATGTTCGCCGGATGCAGCGGCCTGGAACAGCTGGACATCAGTAACTTCACCGTCAAAAACTCTCTG
>JAIDME010000143.1 GCA_029050705.1 Acetatifactor sp. | reverse complement strand
ACGGAGGCCTTGTTCTTGGCAAAGCGGTTAAAAGCATCAGGCAGATATCCGATGGGCGTTGTGTCCAGCGTTGAATCACGGATATGCTTGTCCGCATTTGCAAGTCGGAATTTTTCCTCGGGAATGTTCCCGTAATCAAGCTCTTTTTTCATTATCTCGCCCCCATTCTGATCCTCGGATCAATGATGCCGTAGCTTATGTCAACGACAATACCTGCGGCAAGCCCTATAAATGTATAGAAAACGGTCAGCAGCATGAAATAGTTATAGTCCGGTGTAGGCTGGGCGTTGATGGAACCTATGTAGAGCTGTCCCACACCCGGTATGGTGAAGAGTTGTTCGATGATCAGGGAGCCGCTCATGATGGAGACGAACTCACCCAATATCATGGGAAATATTGGTACCATAGAATTGCGCATGGCATGACGTATCGTAGCCTGAGCTCTTGTCAGACCCTTTGTACGGGCAAGGAGCATGAACTCGCTGGTCAGGACCTCGGTAAGTTCCGCGCGGGTATATCTGGCAAAACCTGCGATGGTTCCGAAAGACATGGAAAGGATGGCGGGATAGACCGATTTTATGAAAACCCAGCTGAACGCCCCCTGGGAGGTGTCGGCAACAGCGGAGGCAATGCCGAGCTTAAAGTACAAAAGATACTGGATCAGAAAAGCATAAATGAAGGACGGCACAGAAACCACCACCATGACGGAGGTGGAGATCAGATGATCCTGCCATTTATTCTTCTTCAATGCTGCGTAAATGCCGAGCAGCAGGCCCACCGGTATGGAGAAAATAATGGTTATGAGGTTGAGCGTCACAGTATAGGGAAGCCTGCTGACAAAAACGTTCCAGACCTCTGTGCCCATCTTATAAGTCTCACCCACGCCAAAATTACCCTGGAAAGCATACTTCAGGAACCGGTAAAACTGCTCTATGATCGGCTTGTTATAGCCCAAAAGTTCACGACGGCGAAGCACAATCTCTATGTCCTGCCCTTTCTGAGGAAGATCCGTCGACGGCAAAAGCTTCACCAGGAAAAAGCACATTGCCACAATGATAAATAGTGTCATCAGCATGAGGCCTATACGCTTGAGCACATATTTGAATAGGTACATCCGTCCACCTCCGATAGATTACTTTTTTATAATCGACAGATAGGCAGAAAAGCTGCCGCTCGTCTGCCTATCGTCATTCCAAGCTTCAACGCACTTGGGCGTTTATGATCTTATTTGTAATTGAGAGTTCCGCCCTGGTCGGAAACATACTGAGCGAACTCGTCGTCATCCATAAGGAATTTGTTCCATTCAATACCGCCGAACTCCATCATGAGGTTAAATTCGTAGGTTACGTACTCCATCCTCATTCCGCGAAGAGAAGCGCTGGCGTCGGAGGCAAGCGGAAACAGATTCGCCAGATTCATGATAGCTTCCTCTCCGGCAGCGGTGATAGCCACACGAACCTCCGCAGGATCGCTGGAACCGGCGGAAATGTTAACGGTTTCTCCGGTGGGATTGCCGTCTGCACCGATTACCTGAGCAGTAATAGTCTGGCCGTTCAGAGCGTCATGAATCCATGCAAAGTAGCTGGCGCGAAGGGTCTGGCCGTTGATCTCCACATCATAGGTGATGCTGGTCTTGTCGGTAAAGGTGTCATACTGCAGCTGAGGGTCAACGGTACAGCCGAAGAGTCCGTAAGGATCCATAGGATCTCCGCCCCAGCCCACCAGGAACAGGAGGTCAATATTACCGTTGTTCTTCAGTTCCTGAGACCAGGTGCTTCCGATGGGATCGGTGAGTTTAACCGAAAGATGATTCTCAAACTTCGTTCCCTGAACGGCGTTGGTCCAGGCTGTCTGGAGGTACTCGCCTCCGTTTACATAAACTTTATTCTCAGTAGGAAGGCCCACAAGAATCTGTACCTCCCAGTTGCCGCTTGCAATATCATCTTCGGAAAGAAGTCCCTGTGCCACTGCCTCATCGTAAGCGGTGTCAAAGAGAACCTTGGCTCCTTCGGGATCGTAACCTGTGATGGAATCAATGGCTTCGTCGCGGTCAGCATATTCCTTGCCGTCTCCCCAGTCATCGGACAGTCCCCAGAAGTTCAGAACAGCATCCTTAGCCACGTCATAGCTGCGGTAGGTCTGCATAGTTTCAGGATCAGCTACCAGAACCTTGGACAGCACATAAGGAGCGGGCTTCATGGTAGGAATAGTAGCGAGAATGAAGTCCTGACGGTCAAGAGCGAAGGAAAGCGCCTTACGGAAATCAGGCAGGGTCATTACCGTCTTGTTGACTTTGTTAGCGTTGTTAAGCACGGGCTCGGCAACAGCCTGAGTGCGCTCGAAGTTAGCCATATCAGGATTCATGACCAGGAGCCAGGTGGACTCGGAGTCGGTGAACACGGTATACTCAGAGCTTAAGTAGTCGTTTATATACTCCGGTGTGGACAATCCGAAGCCGTCCAGTTCGCCCTTTAAGAACATCTCATGAGCGGTAGCGGTGGAAGCTTCACCTTCCAGAAGCTGAATTCTTATACCGTCAGCCATGTAGGTGTCTGCCAGGTACTCGCCGTCCGCATAGCCATGCCAGTTCAGATTACGTTCGAACCTGACATAGGAACCTTCGACGAACTCAGTGAGCTTATAGGGACCAAAGCCTACATAGGTATCCAGAGAAGTTCCGTAGGTGTTGGTATAAATGCCGGTGCTCTCGTCAATGCACTGTTTGTAAAGGTCAGGATGTACCATGAAGAAACTGGTTGCCAGGGCGGAACGAAGATAATAATTATCCTCCATGGGATCCTGAATGACAACCACAAGTTCATAATCGCTGGGAGCGAAAAAGCCGACTTCTGACCAGTCAAGTTCGGGATACATCATGCCGAAGAAAGCAGCTTCTTCAAACTCTTGATAAGCATAGTCGCCGGCGTCAGCGGCATAGCCCTCAACATCGTCAAAGCCATGAAGCATGGCAATCATATCCTGAAAATCCTTTAAGAGCTCTGCAGTAAGCTT
The DNA here is from genome assembly GCA_029050705.1 of Acetatifactor sp. GTDB lineage: Bacteria > Bacillota > Clostridia > Lachnospirales > Lachnospiraceae > Acetatifactor. The sequence continues at coordinate 5,706 of JAIDME010000143.1, read as the reverse complement.
TACCCTGCCATTTTCATCGGCTGCAGCCACCAGATTTGCATACTGAGGAACAGAATCGTCAAAACCGTATCCCGCCCAGGAATTGCTGCCCCAGTTGCCGGCGGAGTTGATGTCGCAAATAATGTCTTTGCCCTCATGCTGGAGGTGGCCTTCTTCATCAGTAGTGAACAGGGCAGGATCCACATACTCATCATCACCATAAGCGGCAGAGACAAACTCGCTGACGCCATAAGCGCCCTGCTTTAAGTAATTCTCAGCGTTATAAGTTTTGAAGGTACCCATATAGAAGTCGTCGGCACGGCCATTCTGCGCCGCCGGGTTTAACAGGAGCTTTACAGACTCCACAAAGGTGTTGGCTGTGATGGGATCCCCGTTGTCGAACTTCAGGTTCTGTTTAAGAGGGATGCTCCAGGCTTTGTTAACATCGCCTGCCTCGATTCCGTACTGACCTACATACTGACTGGTGACATCGGTGGCATAGTCGGAAGCCATGGAAGGAACGATGAGGAAAGTGGAGAAATCCTCGGTGAACTCGTAAGTGTAAAGGGAGTCACTAGTACGGTTGAGGATTGTTGTAGCCTCAGTGTTCTCATAGGTCTGGATATTCCAGGCAGCCGGAAGTATGCTAGTCCAGCTATGGAGAGTATAAGTCTTTCCATCATCCTCAAAGTGGCCAAGGGGATGGCCGGAGAACCGGTCATTTCCCAGACCCGTATCAGGGTCGGAAGGATTTTCGGATGAATCTCCGTTGCCGGTAGGCGTGTCGCTGTTGGTGGGCGCGCTGCTCTGCCCGCCGGAGTTTGAAACCGAACCATCCGTGTTGTTACCCTTACCGCAGGCTGCCATGGAAAGAACCATAGCAGAAGCCAGCAGCAGGCTTAATGCTTTCTTTTTCATAATCTTTCTCCTCTCGATAAATTTGCCGCATACTTTGACGCTTTATTGCTTTAAACTTTCAGGTATAACAAAAAAGGGTTGAAATACCCTCCACTCCCTTGTGAATACCTGTATACAGCCAGCGCCGTATGTAATTTGCATAGTTTAGTATAAATTACACTTTGTACTGGACTTTCCAAAGGCAAGTTGCTATAATCCCTCCGCAAACGGATGTTTGCCATACAAACGACAAGGAGGAATTTGAACATGGCATCGATCAGAAGAGTCACACACAAAAACGGCAGGGTGGTGTACCGCATTGTCATCTGTCTGGGGTACAACGAAAACGGGGGGAAACTGGTTAAAAATCTTACCTGCACGGTGAATCAGTCCGCCACTCCGAAGCAGCAGGAGAAGGAGGCGCTGAAGTACGCATTAAATATGGAAGATAAACTAAAGTACGGATATGAGACAGACTCCTGTCATGAATACTTTGAAGCGTTCGCGGAGCGGTGGCTGGAAAGCGTGAAAGACAGCCTGGCCCGGGGAACCTACATCGGATATGAAAATCTGTTGAGAACCGGAATCCTGCCATATTTTAAAGGGTATAAGCTGGCCTGCGTCCGGACGCCGGATATTGAAGCATTTTACAGAACGCTTGCAGGCCGTTACGCTCCGGGCACCATCAAGCGTTATGCAAATGTGATGAACTGTATTTTCAAGACGGCCAGGCGCTGGAATCTCATTGAAGACAATCCCTGCCAATATGCCAGAAAGCCACGGAAAAGGCCGGCAAATGACAGGCTGCGGTACTTTACACCGGATCAGTCCCTGATGTTCCTGAAATCCCTGAACCTGACTTATACGGAAGCTGGTGACGGTCCGGGGCGTTCTGTAAGGACGTACACAGTATCCACACAGTTTAAGGTGTTTTATATGCTCTCCCTGTTCTGCGGTTCCCGAAAGGGAGAGACTCTTGCTCTGCAATGGTCGGACATTGATTTTATGACACAGGAGATTTCCATCACAAAATCAATCGGAAGGACGGAGAATGGTTTTGACTACAAGGAGCCGAAAAGCAGTGCTTCCATGCGCAGAATTCCGTTTCCGGACTGTGTGACGGATATCCTGAAGCGCTATCGGCTGGAATATGACGCTTTAAAGGCCAGCATGGGCAGTGACTGGGCGGGAAAAAATAATCTCTTCATCCGCACGGACGGAAGGCTCATGGGACAAACCACTGCCTATCAGCATTTTATCAGGCATTTGGAGCGATATAATCAATGGATAAGGACATATCCGGAGAGGGCCCGCGCAGAAGGGCTGGAGGAACTGCCCGCTATACCGCTTCACGGACTGAGGCATTCCTGCGCCACTCTGCTGAATTATCTGGAGGTCAATATCATTGACATTTCAAAATATCTGGGACATGCCAGCTGCTCTACTACAATGAATATATACGCCCACAGCTTTGAGGCTCAAAGAAAAGCCGCACAGGAAAAAATAAATGCTTTTCTGCGTCGGAATGAGGACTGAATACCTCTGCCGCGTTATACTATTTCCTTACTGAAACAGTGATATGTATGACATAAGACAACAGCTTATTGTTAAAAATGCCATTTTTTTATCATTAATTCCAACATTTTCTGGCAGAGACGGACTCAAAAAAATCTTGACATATTCTAAAGTGTAATTTATACTAAACTATGCAAATTACATACGGCGCTAATTGTATACAGGTATTCACAAGGGAGTGGAGGGTATTTCAACCCTTTTTTGTTATATCTGGAAGTTTAAAGCAATAAAGCGTCAAAGTGTACAGCAAATCAGAAGGAGGAGAATTATGAAAGGAAAGAAATTTCTAGCCCTCATGATGGCGGCGGCTATGACTATGTCGCTGGCATCCTGCGGGGACAATTCCGGAGATGAGTCCGGAAACACCGGAAACACTGAAAACGCCGGGGACAGCGGAAATACCGGCAGCAATGAGTCGGAAAGCAGTTCCGAACCCGAATCCCAGTCAGGCGGAGAGACAAATGCAGACACCCGATACATATATAAGGATGCTGTGAGCCTGCTGGCTTCTAACTGGAGTGTCCATACATATCGGACAGCAGACGATGGTTATCCGGTAGACTATATTGCAAGCGGTTTTTATGATTTTGTTTACAATGACGAGTATCATCCGGTAGAAGGGATGGATCCTTTTACGGGATATACGATTGTACCTCTGATGGCGGCATCCGATCCCGTGGATGTGACCGAGAAGATAAAGGCGGAGCATCCCGAGTATGGTATCCCTGAGTCTGCCACTGCCGGATTTGCATATACCATCGACCTGAATCCCAATGCGGTATGGGAAGATGGCACCGTTATCAATGCGGACAGTTATGTGTATTCCATGCAGCAGCTGCTGGATCCCAAGATGAAGAACTACAGGGCTACCGACTATTTTGATGGTGATTTTATCATTGCAGGTGCGAAAGCTTATAATTACGCCGGTCGTGACGCTTTCTATGAGGCTGCGGCAGCAGTGGAGTCCATGGATGATCTCACAGTAGGTGATGATGGCTTCTATACTCTTCCCGACGGCAGCGCTGTATATGTGGCTCTGACTGACGGTTTGGAATGGCTGGGCGGAAATACCTTGACAGATTATGTGAACGCCTACGGCGAAGCATATTTTGGCGTTGAGGACTTCAATGCTCTGCAGGGAATGGCTGATGAGAACGGCCATGTACAGCTGAACGAGGAGACTCTTGCTCATATTGTGGGTGTGATCACCACTGTGGCAGATTGGGGCGAGTCAGCAGCTGATGCTGTGAATTATCTGGTGTATGGAGTACCTTTCCCTGAGTGCGATTATGATTCCACGGTCGGATTGTTCAAGTCCGGTGAGTATCAGATTACCATCGTGCTTGAAAACTCCTTAAGCGGATTCAATCTGTATTACAATCTGGCAGGCCCTACCTGGCTGGTAAAGGAAGATATTTATGAGAGCTGCAAGAGATTTGACGGTGATGCATTTACCTCTACTTACTGCACCAGCGTAGAGACAACCAGCAGCTATGGCCCTTATAAGATGACTGAGTTCCAGTCCGACAAGGCAATGCACTTTGTGAGAAATGAGAACTGGGTAGGATATGCGGACGGACAGCATACTTATGTAGATCCCACAGACGGTGAGACCTATGATATGTACATGACCGACGAGATTGACACTCAGGTAGTATCTGAGTCCTCCACTTCAAAGCTGATGTTCCTGAAGGGTGAGCTGATGGGCTATGGCCTGCAGGCTGAGGATTTCGACACCTACAGAAACAGTGAGTATGCGTATGCAACTCCCAGAACCACAACCTTCTTCTTTATCTTTAACGGCTATCTGGATGCTATTAAAGAGCGTGAAGCAAATGATGGTTTTGACCAGACCAAGAACGATCTGGAGACCATGACCCTGCAGTCTTTCCGCCGTGCAGTTGCGGTTACTTATGACAAGGAGCTGTTTGCAAGCACCATTTCTCCTGCAAGAAAAGGCGGCTATGGACTGATCGGCAGCGCGTATGTGTATGATCCCGACACGGGTGCCAAGTACCGTGATACGGACCAGGCGAAGCAGGTTCTCTGTGATTTCTACTCTGTGAACACAGCTGAATACAGCAATCTGGATGAGGCGGTTGCTTCCATCACAGGTTATGACCCTGAGGCGGCAAAAGAACTGTATACGCAGGCATTCAATGAGGCTCTTGAGAAGGGCTTTATCACCGATAATGACGGCGACGGCATCAGCGATCAGAGCATCAGCATTGAATATGCTATGGGAGATGACCCTAATGACTTTATGACAAAGACCATCAACTACCTGAACGAGAAGATGGCTGATGTTACCACAGGAACGCCTTTCGAGGGCAAGATTCAGTTTGTGATGTCCGCTAACTATGGAAATGACTGGGACAAGAAACTGAAGGCAGGTATGTCTGACACTGTCCTGGCCGGATGGCAGGGTTCTCTGCTGAATCCTTTCAGTATTATTCGTCTGTATACCAACGGCACTGACCAGCAGTATGACTACCAGTGGTTTGATGCCAGCAAGATTAATCTTACTCTGGAGCTGGAGGGAGAGTCCATCACTATGAATCTGAGACAGTGGTCTGAGGCTCTGCTGGGATCTACGGTTAAAGTGGGAGAAAATGAATATAACTTCGGTGAGGCAGATGCGGATGTGGATACCAGACTGACCATTCTGGCAGCTCTGGAGGGCCAGATACTTCAGACCTATGACTATATCCCTATGCTGGAGGATGCAAGTATGGCTCTGCTGTCACAGCAGGTATTCTATGTGGTAGATGATTACAGCCCCATCATGGGCCGCGGCGGTATCGCTTACATGAAGTACAATTATAATGAGAGCGAATGGGCTGCATATGTTGCGGAGCAGGGCGGCGAACTGAAGTACTAATCTGTTCTGTCACAGTTAATATATAATATTAAGTACTGATAAATAGGCATTTTAGGGGCGTATGCCCCTGAATGCCTGTTGTTAATAAATGAGGCTTATCCTAATATTAAGTAAATGTCCGGCAGAGGCGGACAGAAGGGTATATTTATGGGAAAATATGCGGTAAAGAGAATTTTATTGATGCTGATGACTTTGTTTATTATCACGTTTATGTGTTTTGTGTTGATCAGAATGCTTCCTCTGGCGAATCTGCCTCTTGGAGACCCGCATTCTGATGTTATTCTGGCCCGCAGGGAGGCTGCCGGGTACAATAAACCTTATCTGGTTCAGTTTGGGATATTTCTGAAGAATATTTTTACCAAAGGGGACTGGGG
>JAIDME010000142.1 GCA_029050705.1 Acetatifactor sp. | reverse complement strand
GATCCGCCATGATCTTGAATGCCAGCGCTGAGAAGGGCTCCTCGTCGGATGAATGCCTCTCAACCTCATTGCCCTCCAGATCAGTACCCTTGATAGCAGGGATATCTGTGGGTGCAGGCATATACTCAAGAATAGCATCCAACAGCTTCTGCACGCCTCTGTTGCGGTAAGCGGAACCGCAGCATACGGGGATTGCATTACACTCACAGGTTGCCTTGCGCAGAACCTTTTTCATTTCTTCAACGGAAGGCTCTTCACCCTCCAGATACATCATCATCAGTTCGTCATCCAGCTCGCAGATTTTCTCCACCAGTTCGGAACGATACAGTTCTGCATCATCCTTCATATCGCCGAGATCATCTGTCACCGTGATGTCTTCACCCTTGTCATCATTGTAGATATATGCCTTCATCTCAAACAGATCAATGATTCCTTTGAAATCATCTTCCTTGCCGATAGGCAGCTGAACAACGATGGCATTTTTTCCAAGCCTTGTTCTGATCTGCTCAACTGCACCATAGAAGTTTGCACCCAAAATGTCCATCTTGTTGATGAACGCCATACGGGGTACGTTGTAGGTATCAGCCTGACGCCAAACATTCTCGGACTGAGGCTCTACACCGCCCTTTGCACAGAAAACACCGACAGCGCCATCCAAAACACGAAGGGAACGCTCTACTTCTACAGTAAAGTCAACGTGGCCAGGAGTATCAATAATATTGATACGGTGCTCCAACGCGCCTTCACAGGGCTTGGTCTCTTTTTCCAAAGTCCAGTGGCATGTTGTAGCTGCAGATGTGATGGTGATGCCTCGCTCCTGCTCCTGCTCCATCCAGTCCATGGTAGCAGTGCCTTCATGAGTATCACCTATCTTGTAGTTTACGCCAGTATAATACAGAATACGCTCAGTCAATGTGGTCTTACCTGCATCGATATGAGCCATAATTCCGATATTTCTGGTTCTCTCTAACGGATATTCTCTTCCAGCCAAGATTTTTTCCTCCTATATTAATCTAGAACCTTAGAACCTGTAATGCGCAAACGCCTTGTTTGCCTCGGCCATCTTGTGCATATCTTCTTTTCTCTTGACAGCAGCACCGGTATTGTTGGCCGCATCAAGAATTTCATTCGCCAGCCTGTCCTTCATGGTCTTCTCGCTTCTCTTGCGGGAGAACATGGTAAGCCAGCGCAGTCCCAGTGTCTGACGTCTCTCAGCCCTTACCTCAATGGGTACCTGGTAGGTGGCACCACCGATACGTCTTGCCTTAACCTCCAGAACGGGCATGATATTGTTCATTGCCTCTTCAAATACTTCCAGGGCAGGCTTCCCGGATTTCTCCTCCACCTTTGCAAATGCTTCATATACAATCTTCTGGGCTACACCCTTCTTGCCGTCAAGCATAACATGATTGATCAGCTTGGTAACCACCTTGTTGTTGTACAGAGGATCTGCTAATACATCTCTTTTTTGAATATGTCCCTTACGTGGCACGTTTCTTCCCTCCTTAACAAAATGAACTACGTTAAATCGTCGGTACTCACATGTGTTTCCCCAAGTGTTCGTGCTGTTCTGCAATAAGGATTTATCTCATCATGACAGAATTCCAACACTTATCTTAGTTTCGTTTTTGTGGTACAAAACTGACGCAGCAGCGTCAACAGTCTGAGCCGGAAGCTGATTACTTCTTAGCTTCCTTGGGCCTCTTCGCGCCATACTTGGAACGAGCCTGCTTCCTGTTGGCAACACCTGCGGTATCAAGGGTACCACGGATGATGTGGTATCTGGTACCGGGCAGATCCTTTACCCTGCCACCACGGATCAGTACAACGCTGTGCTCCTGCAGATTGTGGCCTTCTCCGGGAATGTAGCTCGTCACTTCGATTCCGTTGGAAAGACGTACTCTGGCAATCTTTCTGAGCGCTGAGTTAGGCTTCTTAGGAGTCGCGGTCTTAACTGCGGTACACACACCACGCTTCTGGGGAGCAGATACGTTCGTTGCCTTCTTGTGAAGGGAGTTGTATCCTTTCTGCAGAGCCGGTGCAGTGGACTTCTTTACAGTGGTCTGACGTCCTTTTCTCACTAACTGGTTAAATGTCGGCATTCTGTTTCACCTCTTTCTGAAATGTAATATATTTTCTGCCCGCAGACACGCAAAACAGTGCATCCACGCGCATGCTTTATTAGTATAGCCGTTTGCAGATACGTTGTCAACAACTTTTTTACGTAAACAGCCATGTCATATATGGCAGCAACATCACCGCAGACTCCCGGCTCTTCAATAAGAATATCACCAGGTACATTGTGTAAGCCAATATTACAGAACAAAGGAAAAAGATTTTCTGTTTCCTGTTCTCTATTGCTTTTAACACGAGGGGTATCAAAAACACATGGCCCAGCACCATGTAATAGCATATTCTGGATGTCTCCGGAATATAATATCCGAAGCTGTAAATGATCAGTGCGAAAAGGTTCAGGTTAAAAAGCGTTTCCGCCTTGGAATTACCTTTAATACCTCTTTTATAATAGATTAATGAAAAAACTAATACTACCAGACATTTTGCTATATTTGCATAGGAGATCGTCTCCACGTCAAGGATCAGGTCCCCCTCATAATACGGATAAAATACAAATATTAATCTTCTGAACACTGTTTTTCCCAGGCCAAGCGCCAGGCTGGCTGCCGGAATAAGCCACACTGTCTTCTTATTCCACTTCAGGTAATAGGCAATAATATATACCGGTATTACCAACAGCACGGATTTGTGAAAAAAAGCGGCAAATACGATCCAGAAAACAAACCTGACATAATCTTTTTCAAACAGGAACTTCATTGAGCAGGTGCATACCGCCATCACGAAAAAGTACCGCACATTGCTGAAGCTCATGAAGTAGAAGCCGCTTGTCATAAAAAGGAAAAATGTCATTACAAACCAGTCTGCACTGTCAAACAGCCCTTTTACAAAGAAAAGGCTCGTCAGAAATGCCATGACCGCAAATACAATCCTGTAATTATCATATCCGAACAGACCCTGCAGAACCTTTACCAGCGCCTTAAAACCGATCTCATAGGAAACTTCAGTATCCCCGCTTATAATATGCAGGAAATTATCCCTGTAAACCCAATAGTCATTTCCGATACCGATCCTCAAGGCCGAAAGAGCAAATAAAACCGCAAAAATCCCCGCCAGGAGTACAGTATTCAACATCTCCTGCCGGTTTTTTGCGGCCGCTCTGCCCATAATATTTGGTTTTCCTGCGTAGGCGCTGTTTACAAAATAAGCCATAAAAACCGTAAGCGCCGTTACCAGTAAATACAGAATCATTACCTGCTCCTATGATGCATGCTGTAATATGCGGAAAGCAGTTTTTCGTCAGCGTCAGCCAAAACCACCGCTGTAACCTTTATGTCCTGACGGCCTAACTGCTCAATCAATCTTTCAAAGGTCTTATCGTTCCTGCACCCGGCTTTCAGTACCAGGAGCACCTTCTCACATTCCCGTATCTTATCCAATTCTTCCGGATGCTCTACCGGATTTCTGCAGCTTATGATCTTTCTTTTTTTATCTCCCGGTATTGCAAATTCTTCATCTTGAAAATCCTCATCTGCAAATACCTTTGCAATACTTACCGATTCTTTCAGGACATATTTCCAATTCGGCCCAAATTCCGGCATAAAGGGTGCCCCAAGACAGGTAATATGATACCTCTTTTCAATGGTGGCAGGAATATAAACTGCAGTATCAGCTATCAGCATAATAAGGATCCATAGCGTTGATATTCCAAGTCCGAGACCGCCTCCCAGGAAACATGCATTTCCGATTCTGAGTTTTGAACTGTCTTTTGTATTGTCTCCGACTTTCGCTATTTCAATGGTTTGTATTTCTTTCCTGATATCCGCAAATCTGGGAACAATCTCCTCCATAATGGAAGCCAGCCTCAACGAGAGCTCCGGAAAATGGGTGTTGCAGCGCACATAAAGATACCGGACATCCGAATCAATTGTAGCCGTGATATATGAAAGGATTTCATCTTCGGAAAGTTCTCCGGCCGTTTTCTCATATACATAATCCATAAAAAAGTCTGTATGGATCACCTCTCCCCAGGTAAAAAAATTGTAATAATCATATTCTTCTCCCCGGGCATCTTCTGCAAAGTCAATGTAAAAAACCGACTCAGTCTGATAGGTTCTCCCCCCTCTTGCCACTGTTCTGGCATAAAAATGACATACTCCCACTAAACATATGCCTGCCAGCATAGCAACGGGAATGATCCAGATCTTCCTCAAAAATCTGAGCCATAACAACTTATAGTCCACAGGCTCTCTGCTGTATTCGCATTCCCACATTATCAGCGGCCTCCCACCAGTTCTTTAAACAATTCCATTGCCCTCTCGACAGTACGGTCCGAGTTATAGTGCTCATGCTCCCCCCATCTTCCGAGTCCGTACACGCCCCTCTGTTTCATATATCCAAGAAGCCTGGTCATAACTGCCGGCTTGTCAATAGTATTTAACGGGTACGTATACTCATTGACAAAAGCATACTCATTGTTCGTATTTGTAACCCTGCTGAGGTTGGTTTCTTCCCAGTATCCTTTGCTGCCGACGCAAAAATTATGCCTCACCAGAATCCTGTGGCAGGGAATTTTCAAATCGGGAATATAGATCCATTGCGCCTGCGTATCCAGATTTTCCGGTACGTATTTTATTTCAGTCCCTGTTGATTTCAGTTTTCCGATACTATCCACAATATCTCTTTCACAATTTTCATATTCCTTTACAGAATGCCATGGAATGGTGGTAATGACAGTATCCGCCCGGAAAACAGATCCATCCGTGCATGTGACTTTTTTTTCTTCAGGATTCATTCCGGCAACCGCCTTATGATACAATATCCGATCTCCCAGCGCCTTGCCCATCCTCTCCCAAAGTTCTCCATAGCCGAACTTCTTCGGGTAATAGAACTGTGCGTGTCCCGGCTGTGTACCGTATGGCCTTCGGTTCAGGCAGCTTAAAAGGGTCTCCTCAAAAGAAACATTCGGCAGCTTATCTAACCAATAGGTTCCCAGCATGTCCAGCTCTCCGCCGAACATTTTGCTGTTATAAGGAATCATATAATCTTTCGCAATTTTGTCTCCCAGCTTCCAAACAACCCAATCAACAAACTTTTCCGGCATGGCTTCGCCGAGGTTACATCCTGCCACCGCAATTGATTTCAGGAATTTCACCTGCTCCTCCTGCGGCATCTGCCAGATATTTGCCTCAAAGGGATGCCCTATCTCATAGGTTCCCATATCAATTCTGGAGTCTCTGTCAAAAAGATTCCACTCCTCAGACGGCATAAACTCAAAGAGAAAACTGTTGACCTCCGGTCTCCTCACATCAAGGAAGTGGCCCCCTGCTATATCCAGCGCAGAGCCATCTACGTCTTTCGAACGGCAAAGTCCGCCTGCGGTATCCTCTTTTTCCAGAACCATGAATGTTAAGTGCGGTGCCTTTTTTCTGAGCAGATTTGCAAAAGTCAGTCCTGCCGGCCCTGCTCCGAGAATTAAGTAATCATAGGTTTCCATCTTGTCTACTCCCCTGTACATCCCCACATCTCAAACAGTTCACATAAATCAGACAAAGTATAAAGGAACAGTAATAGTATGCATGAAAATACACCAATACTCCTGCCGGCATCACCAGTGCAATTGCCGCCGCCTGCCCCAACAGGAGAAATGCTATCCCTGCCAATCCGAATAAATTCTTTTTCCTTTTTATAAGCCGGATTCCCTCTTTAAAAAAAAGATATATTTCAAATATCGGTATCAGGATTAAGATCAGGCTGTAAAAATATATTTTTCGAAACAGGCTCTCTATTTTGTTGATTCCTTTCAGTGCAAAGGCAGAAAAACGCTGGTGAATTTCCGCATTCATCCATGCCTCGACTAATCTCTCATTTTCCAGATCTTCACGGCCGATGTCCCACGACTCTAATGTCCAGGGCTGCAGGTCCGGGTCAGGCGGCCGGTCGCATCCAAGCACATACTCGTTCTCTATCACCATAATCGCTTTAAGCAACATGGAAGCCTGAGTTTTCGCATAAACCGGCAGATTCTGAAGTACCATTCGATAATATGCTTTCATGTAAGCTGAAGCAGTTGCATCACTTGCAAGACTTTGGTTGATATCCTTTCTGCCGCTTGCATAATTGTATCTTCTGTATCCGTCCATACCATAATAACGAATAGCTTCCCATGGTACTACTGCATTCAGCGCAGTCAGGTCATCCCCTGCTCCCTCATAGGATATCCCGGAACATAAAATATTCTTCAAAACCGGGAAAGAATTGATAAAGGAATAATCCTTGCCGTAATATTTGATATCCCCCAGCTTCTGCGGCACAAAAAACGTACCGAAGGTCATCACCATACACAGAAATAAAAAAATACTCTTTATCGGCCTGTATTTATATATGAATATAAGCTGTACGATAAAAAGAAGGAATCCGAGAATAATTCCCTCCGTTCTCCATACGCTGATAAATCCGCATAAAATGATATTGCAGATCAGACTGCATGTCCCTCTCTCCTTCCGGTCCACAATGTCCATGGCTGTCATGGCCACAATAAACATGCACAGCAGTGCATACAGCTCCGTACGATAGGCATTCGTAAAAAGCGTATATACTCCGGGCATAAGAAAGACAAGAAAAACACAATATTTACCTTTTCCCTTAAACACGGGGCTGTCCGCCATCCTGTTATAAAGATAACCCAGAACAAAAAAACCGAAAATCAATTGGAACACGGTTATAAATACCGGACTGGGCACCACCATGAGCATGGCGGCATACATGCAGCTTGTATAGGCGCTGTGCCAATATTCCGGCCAAAATCTGATTGCATAAGAATAGGTGATATAATTATCCGCGCTTATGGTAAACGGTTCCGGCCAGAGCAGCAGTATCCCCGCCAGACATATCACAAAAAAACAAAAAAAGAACCTGATGTTTCTTTTGAACTTCCAGTTCTCAATAATCCAGAAAAGCAGATACCAGAGAAAAAAGATCATCACCGCCGCAAATAATTTGGAAATCATATAACCCATTACTCTCTCCGCGGCATCACTGATAATATGGTTTCTGGGTATCGAAAGGATAATATCCTTATCCTCCTCAAACAAAAAGATACTTCTTTCATAAAAAAAAGAAAGTATAAAGTGTATTACCGGAAGCATATATTTCTTCTTATCACAGATAAGTTTTCTCATACCAATCTCCTAACAGGGTCTCGACACCAGCACTGCGCCCACAACCACCAGAAACACCCCCGCCATTTTCCTTCCGGTCAATTTTTCTCCAAACCTGATCCTGGCCAGGAACATCGTCCATACATAAGTAAAAGCCGAAAGCGGCAGGACACTGGAGTAATCCAGGACCCTTAACACATAAATATTTAATACGGAAGCCGCAAGATACAGCGCGCCTCCCGCATACAGACTGGGTGTCTTCAGCATATTGAGGCCCATCGCCGCAATGTTCTCTCCCTTAAGAGATCCTGATGCCTGCTTTAAAAACAGACTGGCTACGGAGCCCATTATTGTCATAAGAAAAATAAAACTAAAGGTCAGCATCCTTCACCTCATCTCCTCCGGCAATCAAAAGAACTCCCACCATGATTCCCAGCACACCAATACATTTGACCAATGTAATCTCTTCATCCAGTACAGTGGCTGCCAGAACAATGCTCAATATATAATTTAAGCTTAAAACGGGCTGCAATACGGAAACCTTCCCGAACTTATAAGCGATGATCATTGTCAATGCCCCTATGCCATACAGGAAAAACCCCGCCATCAAAAAAATAAAGCCGCCATCAGCTGACAGCTTCCATAATAACTGCCCCAGACATGCACAGATGCTGGAGCATATCATCAATAAAATTCCCACCTTATTCTGCTTCAAAGATTCAATCATAAATTTACCCTTTTCTGCCTATCTCCCAGACAAGATATTTCAGTAATTTCTTACCGGTGGCAAATGCCTTAAAATGCGTCTCTCCCGCAATCCTTGCAGATTCCGTAGTAGGGAATTCAATCCTCTTTATTCGAAGCTTATAACTTCTGCATACCATTTCAATATCGACTGAAGGACTCATGTCTGAGATATTGCATTTCTTAAATGCCTCCACTGTCATTCCTCTGAAGCCGTGAAGGGCATCCCAGACAGTATTGCCTTCCTTCTTGAAGAGGATCTTGGCCGCCAGGCCCAATCCCAAAACAAACCATTTACGCGGTTTTAAAAGTTTTGAGTCCTCCTCATTTTTACTTTCCTTCATCATTCTGCTGCCTACAACGAACTCGTAACCCTGCTCATAGTATGCCCGGAACTTATAGGTATCCTCCACCGGAACAGAGCCCTTGGGATGAAAGAAAACAATAGCGTCACATCTGCAGTTGTCCACACCATCCTTACAGGCCTGATTCAGCCCTTTCCCGGTCTGTGGATACACCTCTATCCCCTGCTCCGTTAAATACTCCACTGTACCATCGGTGCTTCCGCCATCTATACAATATAGCTGTTCAAACTTACTTCTGTCTATCATGGGTACATCGTGCTTACAACCCGCAATCTCGTTCCAGGTGAGCAGACAAAGTCCCACCGTCATTACCCATTACCTCCTCTGTCGAAAGTACATATACAAGTACATTATCATATAT
>JAIDME010000141.1 GCA_029050705.1 Acetatifactor sp. | reverse complement strand
ATGTTAAGAGTTTTTGCGATATAGCGCTTCTGATAGCCGACGGCAAATTCCCCACACAGAAAGTTCACCGCGCCGTGGATGTGGAACTTGCTTCCGGAAAAAAGGCGGCAAATGTGTTATATCGGGAAATTGAAACCTTTATCCAACTGATTGCAGAGGGAAATGAGGACTTTCTGATCATGAATTCCGCAGATGGCTTTTTGCAGTTTTACGGCGTAGGCGATCAATTTGTTGCGGAAATGCGGGTAAATCTGCCCGATGGGGACTATCATACCTATTCCTTTGTTGATCCTGATAAAATGCAGCAGTTGGAGCGAATCTCGCTGGAAACTCCTTACGGCCGGTTTACACCAACAGGGCGGGAGGTCCTCACACTTGAACTGTTGAGGAAAGTTGTCTTGAAATACTATGAAAATATAAAGGAAGAAGATTTCTTAAAAAGTGTATCTTATATCGACACAACAGAGGAAACAAAGAAACTTTGGAACACTCAGTAACAGGATTTGAAGGTATTATGGGTGAACTGACCGCCAGGGAACACTCTCACTGCAGCCCCCGGCGGTCTTTCGTACCTCAAGTACCCTTATCCTCTTACTGCTTATTCGATACGATCCGTATTTCCTGCCTGCTCTTTTTAAATTTTACATCCCGATACTCGGAATGCAGTGTCTCTTTCACACCATTTATAATAATAACACAACCCACATTGGCAGTTCCGCTGACAATGATCTTCCCGTTCGCAGAACGCTGATTGATATCGATCAACTGTTCACGCTTTGTAGCGATATCTTTTAATTTCAGCTGATAATTGATCTTTCTGCGCATCTGCTCCGCTTTTTGCTGATTCAGCTCGGGGTCAGCAGGCTGTGCCCTCAACTGATGGGTCAGGCGATCCAGGGCACGTATGGCATCTGTCATGTTATCATCATATTCTTTCGTCAGGCGGTCGATTTCCTCCATCTTGTACTTGAATTCACAATCCAAACCGATGACCAGCTGCGTTGTTACCCCTGCGCGGTTTCCGATGGAAACCGCCGTAATCTGTTCCACCGCCGTAACAGTACCGCCAATGATGTTGCCCTTGTTACCGGCGATCACCACATTCTGTCCCGCTTCCACATCACAATTTAATAAAGCTCCCGTATTGATCTCATTTCCGGCAATAACCTGTGTCTGCTCTAAAAAGCGCGCCATAACATTACCGCCTGCACGAATTACGCCGTTCCCCGAACCCTGCATTCCGTTTTTCAGGATAACATCTTTACCCGCATAAAGGTTCGCTGTTTCCACATGCCCGTTTACGGTAATATTTCCGGTAGTCTTCACAGTAACGCCGGCAGATACATTGCCCTGTACCAGCACATCCCCATGGAAATCCACATTCCCGGTGGCAGCATCCAGATTGCCTTCTACCACATAGATGGGCGTTACGGTCAGACAGCTTCCCTTCAGCGTGACGTTCCCTTCAGTGCCGGCATAATATTCGCGGCCGCTTTCATCCGGCTCACAGCGTTTACACTGTAAAGGCGGCAATTCCTTTCCCTCACATGCATCAATTATATTCCCCAGAACATCCCTGCCGGGTACAGCCGGCAGCGCCGAATGGTAGGTGACCAGAAGCTGCCCTTTTGTCACAAGCTCAATCTTTCCCAGTACATTATAATCTACCGATCCATCCGGCAGAATGATCGGTCTCGTTTCAGGCTGTGGATTAAAATGATATTCAAAAAAGCCGTCACGACCATCTTTTGCAGCGGTGCCGGTGGCAACGAGAGTCTCCTCGTAATTCTGTTTCCCCCGTGCAAGCTCTTCCAGTGTTCTTTCTCTGACACCATGTACAACCCCGTTCTCCCTTAACAGACTGCGAAGTTCCTCTGCAGAAAAGCGGCGGTATAAAGTAAGCAGGGCCTCCATCCGCGTTTCATTGATGCGCAGGAGATAATCCGAACCGTTAATAATGATGGGATCTCCCCGGACGACTCCCTCGCCAAAATGACCGGACATCGTCCTCTCCTCCGAAGCATCATTCCCGTCCCTGTCCCTGGAAGTGTGTCGTTCCTCCGGCGTAAGGAATCTGCTCTTCTCCAGCCCGTTTTCCTCCGGAAATGACAGTTCCGCCTCCGCCGCCTCAAACAGCTCCATAAAATCAGTTTGTTCCTTCTTCTTTTTCTTTCCAGCCCGATTAAATAATCCCATATTGAATCTCTCCTGCTTATATGTCCCGTGCTCCGTTCATAATCCCATGGCCTCCGTGATCTGCCGCACGGCTGCCTCTCTCTGTTCCTCAGCGCTTATGGCGGGTGTCCCGTCTCCTTTCTGGCTGCCATAGCTTCCAAACTGCGCGTGATTCCCGCCTTCTATGACATATTCCAGTGTGTCTTCAGGCAGGTTTTCACGATTTTTCTCATACTTTTCCATGTTCAAAACACCGTCCACGGATCCATACAGGGAAATCACCTTAAGACCGGACCCACTCAGATCTTCCGTTCCATAAGCCGCAAACAGGATCAGCCCCTCATAGTCATCCGTGTGTTTTGCCACATAAGCCGCAGCCATGGAGCCTCCGAGAGAATGTCCGCCGATATACCAGTCTGTGACCTCCGGAAAATCCTCCTGAATCCCGTCCGCCGCATTCACATTCAAAACCGCCAGGTTACAGGGCATTTTAACCAGAACACAAAGCACTCCCTCCTCCGCCAGTTCACGGAGCAGCGGCGCATATGCCGTATATTCCACCTTCCCTCCGGGGTAAAATATCAGTCCTGCCTTCGGATCATCCGGCAGAAACACTACTCTGCCGCGGACAGTCTGATCCACACTGACCAGGCTGTCCCCCTGAAGCGCCTCAGGCACTGTTTCATCCCCGCGATAATAATCATTAACATAAATGACTCCGGCAAGAGTAAAGGCTGCCAGAACGCAGACCATAATGACAAATACCTTCAGCTTCACACTGCGCTTATTCTGCTTTCTTCTATCCTCTCCCATAAATCCTCACCTTCGGAAAAATTTTATTGCGCATTCCAGCCAAGCCGGAACGCCTTCCTGTTCATCTCCAGAAATTTCGGCGGCACGCTTTGCTCTATGGCTTCCTGCCACTCCTCCTGTGTAAAATCAAAATATTTTGCAAGCCTGCCCATGAGCACCAGATTCACAGCCTTGCTGCTTCCCGCTTCCTCCGCCAGAGCAAGCGCGTCCAGCGCATCCACTTCATTTCCGAGGTTCTTCAGTTTTTCTTTCAGGTTCTCCGGGTATGCAGCCACTCCCGCCACTACCGGCATGGGATTAATCTGCTGACTGTTGACGATAATTCTGCCCCCCGGCTTTAAATATTCCGTATAACGTGCCGCTTCCAGAAGTTCAAAGGAGAGAATGCAATCCGCCTGCCCCTTATCAATAATGGGCGAATAAACCCTGTCGCCCCAGCGCACATATGTGACAACGTTTCCTCCCCGCTGGCTCATGCCATGCACTTCGCTGACCTTTACATCATACCCCCGGCTGAGAAGCAGACGCCCCAGAAGCTTACTCGCCAGCAGTGTACCCTGTCCGCCAACACCTACAATCATAATATTCTTCGTTTCCATATTTTATCTCCATTCCGGCGTATGTTCCCTGCCACAGCCATCTACTCTCTTTTCACTGCCTTATGCCGATTTTCACCGGTTTGCCAGCTTATCTCAGCCCAGCGCATCAAACTTGCAGAGCTGTCTGCAGACGCCGCAGCCCACACAGAGAGTTGTGTCGATCTTTGCCTTGCCATCTACCATGCTTATGGCAGGACAGCCGATACTCATGCACGCTTTACACCCCTTGCACTTCTCCGTATCGGCACAGATAGGGCCCGGATGCTTCACATATTTTAACAGCGCACAGGGGCGGCGGGAAATGATGACAGAAGGCTCCTTCGCGGAAAGTTCCTCCCGGATCGCCGCCTCGCTGGCCGCCATATCGTAAGGATCCACCACCTTTACCCGCCTGATTCCCACAGCATGACACAGACTCTCCAGGTCAATCTTCGTACAGGGATCCCCTTTCAGATTGTAGCCGGTGGTGGGATTCTGCTGATGTCCCGTCATACCTGTGATAGAATTGTCCAGTATGATTACTGTAGCGTTTGATTCATTGTAAGCAATGTTGATCAGGCCGGTGACACCGGAATGAATAAATGTGGAATCACCTATGACCGCCACAGTTCTCCCTGCGTTCTCCTCATCTCCCGCCTTGACAAAGCCGTGGAGGCCCGAAACGGAAGCGCCCATACACACCGTGGTGTCAATTGCTCCAAGAGGTGCTATGGCTCCAAGAGTATAGCACCCAATGTCTCCAAGCACCGTAAGTTTTAATTTCTTCAGAACATAAAAGATACTGCGATGAGGACAGCCCGCGCACATCACCGGCGGTCTGGCGGGAATATCCTCATTCAGAGACGCCCCCTCCTGCACCGTTCCGCCCAGCTTCTCCTTCACAAGATTCTGGCTCAGTTCTCCTATATTTGAAAACAGATCTTTTCCGGACACTGACAGCCCCAGATTCCTGCAATGGGTCTCAATAAAGCCATCCAGTTCCTCCACCACCACGAGCCTTTGGACTGAAGCGGCGAAATCCCTGATCTTCTGCTCCGGCATAGGCCAAATCATGCCAAGCTTTAAAACAGGGTAAGTATCTCCGAACGCTTCCTTCACATATTGATAGCAGGTGGAGGAAGTAATGATGCCGCAGGATTTATCGCTGCCCTCCTCAATTCGGTTGATCTCCGCTGTCTCAGCCCAGGCTGCCAACGCCCCGGTACGCGCCTCTATCTCCGGATGACGCTTCTTCGCATTACCCGGCATCATAATATATTTTACCGGATTTTTCTCATATTTCCTCTGCTCCGGAAGCCCCCTCTCCCCTGTCTCCACTACGCTCTGTGAATGACTGACGCGGGTACACATCTTGATGAGGACCGGCGTATCAAATTTTTCCGAAAGTTCATAGGCCAGTTTTGCAAACACAAGGGCCTCCGCAGAGTCCGATGGCTCCAGCATGGGAATCTTTGCAGCCCGTGCATAATGTCTGGAATCCTGCTCATTCTGAGAGCTGTGCATACCGGCGTCATCAGCCACGCCGATCACAAGCCCTGCGTTCACGCCGGTATAGGAAATGGTAAAAAGCGGGTCCGCCGCCACGTTCAGTCCCACGTGTTTCATGCCGCAGAAACTCCTCTTTCCCGCCAGGCATGCGCCCATGGCCGCCTCGAGAGCCACCTTTTCGTTGGGCGCCCACTCCGCATACAGCTCCTCATATTTCGCTGCGCACTCAGTAATCTCCGTGCTGGGCGTTCCCGGATAACTGGATACAAAGCAGCAGCCTGCTTCATATAGACCTCTGGCAACCGCCTCGTTGCCAAGCATCAGTGTTTTCATATGTACCGTTCCTCCCTTCAGTTCTTAATCTGCGCTTCCACCAGACTTCCATGACAGTATCGGTCCCTGAGAAGAGGCTTCTCGATTTTACCCGTAGGGTTTCGGGGCACCTTTTCAAAGATGAGCTTTCTGGGCCGCTTGTATCGGGGCAGTTCCCGGCAGAAATCCATGATTTCCTCCTCCGTACATTGAATCCCCTCCTTAAGCTCGATCACAGCCGCCGCAATCTCACCGAGTCTCGCGTCCGGCAGACCAATGACAGCCACATCCTTGATCTTATCATTTTTGCGCAGAAAATCTTCAATCTGTACCGGATAGAGATTCTCACCGCCGGAGATGATGACATCCTTCTTCCGATCCACCAGATAGATGAAACCGTCCTCATCCATGCGCGCCATGTCCCCCGTGTAGAGCCATCCAGCCTTTAAAACCTCGTCTGTTGCCTCCTGATTCTTGTAATAACAGAGCATGACGCCGGCTCCGCGGACAATGAGCTCGCCCACCTCTCCCCGGGCAGTCTCCCGGCCCTGCTCGTCCACGATCTTCGCTTCCCAATGATAACCCGGCTTGCCGATTGCTCCCACCTTATGTATATTTTCCACGCCAAGGTGAACGCAGCCAGGCCCTATTGACTCGCTCAGTCCATAGTTCGTATCATACTGATGATGGGGAAAATGCTTTTTCCAACGCTGGATCAGGCTGGGAGGAACCGGCTGTGCCCCGATATGCATCAGGCGCCACTGCTCTAACAGATAATGCTCCATATCCACCTTTCCGGAGTCTATGGCATCCAGAAGATCCTGTGCCCAGGGCACCAGCAGCCATACGATAGTACACTTTTCCTCCGTCACCGCCCTGAGTATCCACTCGGGCTTCACACCCCGCAGGAGCACCGCCTTGCCTGCGGAAATCAGCGAGCCGAACCAGTGCATTTTCGCCCCGGTATGATAAAGCGGCGGAATGCACAAAAACACATCCTCTCTCGTCTGCCCGTGATGATTTTGCTCCGTCTCACAGGAAGAGAGAAGCGCCCGGTGGTTGTGCAGAATTGCTTTCGGAAATCCGGTTGTTCCGGACGAAAAATAAATCGCCGCATAATCCGTCTCCTCCAGCGCTATGGGCGGCGCACCGGAAGAACAAAATCCCATCAGACTCAAAAAGTTCTCCGTGTAGGAAGGCTTTTCATCCCCCGGAAAAAACATCATCCTCACCTTCGGCAGCTCTCCTGCTATCGTATCCATGCGGCTGATGAATTCAGGGCCGAAAACCAGCACCTCCACATCCGCAAGTTCCAGACAGTATTTAATCTCCTCTGCAGAATAGCGGAAATTCATGGGAACCGCTACGCCACCCGCTTTCAGAATACCGAAATAAATAGGCAGCCATTCCAGACAGTTCATCATCAAAATGCCCACCTTCGCTTCCCGCTCCAGGCCGCGGCTCAGGAGCAGATTCGCGAAACGGTTGGCGCGCCTGTCAAAATCCGCCCAGCTCAACTCCCTGCGATAGGGTGCTCCGTTTCCCGCGCTCTCTATCAGACTCGCCTCCCGCCAGGTCACCGCACTGTCACGTTCCTGAGAAGGATTCAATTCCACAAGCGCAGTATCCGAACCGTATAGACGGGCATTCCGTTCCAAAAAGTCCGTGATCACCATAATAAGTTTTCTCCTTATTGTATATTAACAGGCAGCTGCTCAAACTACCCGATGGCATAACCGTTCACAGTTGCATGGGCCACATAAGTACCCAGTTCGTCCCTCACATCTGCCGCATATAGTGCGGTGGTACGTCCCTCTCTCAGACAGGATGCCTCCGCGATCAGAAGCCTCCCCTTTGCGGGAGCAAGATAAGTAATGGATACATTCTGGCTGACAATATTTCTCCCGGAGCATCCGTTGGCCGCAATGGCACAGACAAAATCCGCCAGGGTAAAAATAACGCCGCCCATGGGAACATGATTAGCATTCATGTGCCGTTCCTCCAAAATAAGCGAACAGACCGCCTTTCCGGGTGCCGCAGAATCAATGGTAATGCCTGTGACCTCCATAGCAAAACGGTCGTTTTGGAACCGATTGCGAATCTCCTCTAAATCCGGCATGAACAAACTCCTTTCTGAATGATAAGGCTATTATTACAGTAACATGTTTAACCGTTAAAAGCAAGGAGAGCTTACCAGCACCAATTCAATACACTCTTTTATTTTCAACATTGACCGGCCACCCCGAAATATAAAAAAGCGCTTGTCATTTCCGACATGCGCTTTATGTATTATTACAATTTATTCGTTTATCACATCACTTTATCCATTACCCGTCTTTATTCATAAGAAAACTATATTTTTTTGTGATTAGCCCTATTACCAATAAATTCTATAACTTCTTGATTAGTCTCGATAGCATCTAAGAATTCTTTCGGAATTTCCTTCATTGAATCCAGTATTAACCAGGACACATTGCTATCTCCTTTATATTTGTCCGGTGAAAATAATTCAAAATCTTTATTCTGCGGACTAAACACTTTCCCGTTTTGGTAATCATAATCCACAACACGGCACCAGTAACAGATTGGATAATTGCCAAGAACCAGTATCACATAGTCAGGTTTTTTAGCAATAGCCTTGTCAGTTGAATATGTTACCTTACCATTCATAAGATAATATCCTAAATGGATTGATAATATATCCTGAGAAGATAGTGCATCTTTCTCCCCCTTGTTATTAGACAACTTAAGTAAACGTATATCCATTTTATATGTTCCTTCCTTTCCGTACTCTATTTCATATATTGACATTATCATAATTTTTTATATCTTTATCCAGTTTTACACGCATTGTCAGGGAACCTGACTATAAACATTGATTAGAATTCATCCGGTGCTTTTCTTTTTACGAAGAATGTTCTGCATACTTGGCCGCAACATAGGCTTTTAAATACTTGCAATATATCAATGTCCTGTTTTGCGGATCAGGATTTTTCTCGTCTTTTCTATAGGGTTTTTCTTCAATCCGCTTTTCCCATTTCTCTATCTTATCCAAATCCTCCATATCCAAATGCGAAGATATGGCTGCCAGAGCATGTGCAACAGGTTCGGAATCAATACTTTTCTCAATAACATTTTCAATTAAAAAGTTTTTATATGCATTATCTACATCTAATAATTGAGCAAACGTATAAACCAACTCGCTTAATTCAGAACTTTTATCATAAGTCGGTAACTTCTCCATAGCAATCATTTCTTCAATTTGAGGCATTAATTTACTTGCAAGACATCTTTTACCTACTAAACTCATATTTCTTATATC
>JAIDME010000140.1 GCA_029050705.1 Acetatifactor sp. | reverse complement strand
CAGAGTCTGGTTAAGATGCGCTCATGCAAGATAAGAAAAAGGCGAAAAACTGTGTGATGCCCGGTGGCAGGTCTTTTAGGAGGCTGCCGGAAATAGAACATGGATTTCATGTACCGCTTATCTTAAATGAGGTAGGCGGTATTTTTATGTTCCATTAGCTCAGTTGGGAGGAGCACAGAGGATAGAGAACATCCTCGGATAAAGGGCATCTCTGACTTTTAATTGAGGGGTTATGGGTTCAAGGTCTCCGCTCCGGGCGGTGCCAGGCGTGGTCCACTGGACCACATCACCCCATATGGAGCATTGCCGCCTGGACATTTATTTCAAATAGCAGGAGGTGAGGATCATGGTGAACATGCCGGTTATAGATATGATAAGGACAGGGCAAAACATAGGAAGACTGCGGAAGTTGACCGCCCGGTAAGGATTGTTATGATACTTCGCATCCTTTGTTTCTTTCTCAAACATGGTGAACTTCATAAACTTTTCCATTAGTGGTACAAAGCATTCCGTATCAGATGCATATGGCTTTGCATCAATTACAGCGATATACTCATCACATATAGCCGCCTGCATGTTGTACGCCGGAAGCAGCAAAAGATGGTGCCTTCATGCCATCAAGAAGATACATATATCGGATATCAGTCCAACAGAGCTTTTCAATTTCCCTCAGGGAACTTATCCCATGTTCCATGAAAGCAAAGAGTATCACTTTAAGCAGTTTCTGTTCATCACATCTTGGGCGGCCTGAAAACCGTATACCTGGTGTAGTAAAGTTCAGCTGTTTATGGTTGATGCCAAAGGATGCAAAGAAGCCTGTTGATGGGAGAAGAAAGGAGTTTCGGCATGAATAACCTGTTTCTTTTAGAAGATGACATTAGTTTAATAGACGGCTTGCAATATTCCCTTAACAAAAATGGATTTCATGTTGATGTCATCCGCACAGTTAAAGAAGCAAAAGAGCTTTTGGCGGAAATCGGGAAATATGATTTACTTAGTCTTGATGTTACACTGCCGGACGGAACAGGTTTTGATATTTGCGAATGGGTGCGAAAACAGCAATCCCGACAGGTCTTACAATCTCAATTCTTATTGTTTGGGTCTTGTCGGCTTTTATGAGGCTGATAAGCCCGGAATGGTTTGGGGCCATGCCGCTTTTGGGGGTCAGCTGGATCAGCATAGCTGCCAGCACCTTGTCAGGGGTGCTTACCGTTTGGCTTGCTGCCCGTTCCCCGGCGAAAAGGGCGGCAAAAGTTTCACCGCTTACTGCTGTATCAGGAAATGCCGGACAGACAGTTCTTTTCCGCAAGGCGGCAAATGTCAGCTTATTTAAAATTGAGACTGCGTTAGGGGTTCACCATGCAAAGGCAAGAAAGAGGAATTACATCTTAATAACAGGCGCATTTGCTGTCTGCATTGTATTATTCCTCACATTCACCTGTCTTGTTGATTTTATGAAACATGCTTTTACACCGCCGGAATGGACACCGGAATTATCCATAGTAAGCGAAACAAATACCTGTTCGATTGACCATGAACTGTTTGCGCAGGTAAGTCAAAACGAATTGGTGAAAAAGGCATACTTTTTCATATTATGAATACGATTGGCATGGGGGTTGCGGCAAAAATGAGAGAATATGGAGGAATGCGGGCGATAGGGATGAGCAGCAGACAGCTTATAAGAATGATTATTGCCGAGGCGGGAACTTACGCAATCAGCGGTATTATTTGGGGCTGTATCATGGGGATTCCCATGCACCGGGTTATCTATACAAATATGGTGACAAATCTTTGGGGTGATATATGGAGTGTTCCATTCATACCTCTTATTCTGATAAGCTGCATTGTTTTTATTGCATCATTTTTTGCAGTAAAAAAACCTGCAAAACAGTTGCAAAATATGTCTATTGTAGAGAATATCAATGCGCAGTAATATCATTTTTCCGGACGGGTAGTTCAAAAGAAACTGCCCGTTTTTTGACCTTACAAAACTGTAAGTTGAATTTGATAATATAGATAGATATAATTAATAATCAGTTGATGAAAATTAGGCTGGCAGTATTATTGTTCGTGGGGACGAGGTGGCAAAGAAGAACGATGAAAAACTGACAATTTTCTGCCGCCGCAACATTCAGTATGATACAATGCTCATGACACATAAAGCAATAATGAGACAGGAGGAAATGATTGTGTGGTTTGTTACCGAACCTGAAGAATTGAAAAACTATTGATGCATAACATCCCTCAAAAAGGCTAAGGAGGCCCTGGTCTGGTGTTATAGATATCTTAGTGGTGAACACCTGAAACCAATATTTTTTCCATTGATGTTACTGATTTTACTCCCCTAAAATACATTCCCGGCAGACCTGCACAGGTTTTTGCCTGGTACCCAGATGGGAGTTGCACTTCTCGGACTATTGAGACTAAGGACTGGGACAGCTATGAACTCTATTTTGATGCTCGCACCTCTCAAAGCGGCTATATTTACTGGTATTGTCCAGAGGAAGGAAAAGAAAGAGACGGGGGACTGCTCTATGACATCCTATTGTACTTTCTGCAATTCTCTAAAAAACAAAAAGGTACCAAG
This sequence comes from Acetatifactor sp., assembly GCA_029050705.1. Lineage (GTDB taxonomy): Bacteria > Bacillota > Clostridia > Lachnospirales > Lachnospiraceae > Acetatifactor. The sequence continues at coordinate 1,629 of JAIDME010000140.1, read as the reverse complement.
TGGAAGTATATTCAAAAGACACTGATATGGGATGATTTGTGATAACTGAGAAGTATCGTCCTCTGGGCAAGGGTAATTCTTTTTCAGTAATGTACTGATAGATTAAGGAAATGGGATTGCGCAGATTCTCCCTATGCTGTGTATGGATATGACGAATTTTTTGGTGAAGTAAATGAATTGCTGGACAGAAGAGCGGGTGCATTAACAAAGGAGGAACTTTATGGGATTGAGTGGTTTACGAGGATCGATTCCATGGAGGAGGCCATGAATAGGCTTGATGATTCGGGCCTGTTTGGAACCGGAAAAGAGCGCGAATGTGTGGTTATCAATGTGGAACAGCAGCCGCCTGACGGAGAGCGCACTTCGATGTTTCCCTGCCGGAAGGGTATCGAAATTTTCTGCTGTGGGTAGGGGATGGCGGAGCAGGACCCTTCTATAGCTTATACTCGCTGGAGACATCAGAACCCTGCCAGCTCCCCGATTATTCCGCCGGGGCGGTCTTGCCTCTGGGCACTCAGTTTATAATGGGGGCTACCCCGAAAAACCTGTTTTTACAGACAAAAACGAAAATACATACATCGTTGACTGGTTTATTCCGGTAAGTGGTGGAAAGGAGCGGTCTGTGGAAAATACGCTGAGGCTTTTGAGAGAAGACGAAGCAATTCCGGACTGGCTGATTCCGTTTGCCGATGAAGACGGCGGAAGCCTTTTCTGCTTCAGCGTAAGAGAGGCGGATTACGGCGCAATCTACTATTATGACCACGAGTTTGAATATGGAGAGAACCCAGAAGAACAATTCCTCTAAATTTGAACGGGGATTCATCTTCGACACCAATACTATTACCTTTTATTTCTATGTCATGGGTTACCGGAGAAGCGATTTCCGTATCGTGCTGATTCAGGTGGACAGCGCATTGGATAACCATTCGGGGGCGGCGTTCATTGATATGGACAGCATTGTCAATGTATCTTATGACCCTAAGATCAGCAAAGCCTGTCTAAAGTACAGGAAAGATTATGGCAGTTTTGGAGAACTGCTGGGCATCGGTGGCACCAGCAGCAAGACCATGTATGGCCCCAAGAATATCTGCCAGCCAGAAGAGCGGGAGCGGTTTCTGGACTTCCTGGAGATTTTCTGATCCCATTTGGAGCAAAAGGGGTATAAGCTGGATAAGTGGAAGTGTTAAATCAAAATTCGGATAAGTCATATCTTATAGCATTTATTAACTGTTATATCTTATCTTCAAAATGTCCGCAAATCCTTGAAAATGCTAAATTTATAGCTAGTGAGTTTGCTCTTAGATTTTCCCTCGTGTTATGAACTCTCATAAGGGCATAAATAAGGGAAAGAAAAACCTGTAACAGATTATAACGCAATATGAACAGGACATGAAGAACTGATTGAAATGCTTTCTCAATTTTTTAGGGAAAGGACAGCTACAATGAATATCATATATGCAGAATACAACATACACCACAACAGTATAGACATAGCGACTACTGCCGGATATCTTTTGCGGATCGACTGTTGGGAAGCGGAGAAAGGACTAAGGACTACTCCCTGCTCGGAATGTGCCCTAAATGCTCTTGCTTTTGATGAGCCACTGGAATATGCCCGTCTTTACCTTG
>JAIDME010000014.1 GCA_029050705.1 Acetatifactor sp. | reverse complement strand
GCCTTATTCAGGTAGGTGATATGCATCCTGCGCAGAACATCCTCCACCAGCTTCGGTGTCAACTTTTCCTGAAACTCTTCCCCGAAGACAGCTTCTCCTCCATTTGGCACACTCCGACACAGTTCCTCCTCGAAGTCCAGTTCTTCCTCCCGTCTCCAGGCCTCTCCCCATCCGTTTTCACGGCTCAGCGTTCCAAAAGTGCCCAAATGGTCTTCGGAAGCAAACATGGCATCGTCAAACAGCCCCATATCATCTGCACCGCATTTTCCATTCTTCTGTTCCCCGTGAAGCTGCCGCCAGTATGACGGACGCCGCACGGCGGCATAAGTGCCCTCGGGTTTGTAATCCTGCAGAATTTCCCATAGTTCTTTTCTTTTTTTCTCATTCTGAAAACGGGTGGTGTGCATTTCTCCCCAGTTGCCTGTCAGCAGTCCCTGATATATAAAAATCCTCTCCCTGTAATCCCGGAGCAATTCCCCCACCTGGCGCATGTGCTCCTTTACCTGATCCCAGAAATAAGGTTCTCTCTCCACAGCCTTTCCCTGGTGATCATATGCCACCCTCAAGATCATATCATAACCGTTATCCTGAAAAAAGCTCAGGATGCGCCGAATCCTGTTAAGGGCTTCGGCATCCAGTTTTCTGTCCCGATAACCGCCTATATCTACAAAAACCAGCGCCAGAGTGTCCTTTCTGTCCAGACACCACTCCAATTCACCGAAATCCGGTTCCTCATCCGCCTGAAAGGTATAAATCTGATACCATCCCCTACAGGGGCTGCAGACATCCTCCGGCCGTTCGGCCAGGTCAGCCATATTCAATTTAAGACCGGAATCCGACCTTTTTATTCTTTTTAAAAAATTCATTTCGCCTTTCACACCTTCTTGAACACCTTAATACGCATCCACACTGCAATGATGGAATACATCATACGAAACATATAGATCAGCGGCTTTATAATACCATGGTGCATGCTGACCCCCTCATGTCTGGCATACATCAGCGCAGGCATCTCCTCCACCTTGTATCCCAGCAACAGCATCTGCATGATCATGTTAGCATCGGGATACTGATCGTCAAAATGCTGAAATTTTGCGTAATAGGAAAAAGCCCGTTTGCTCAGTCCCTGAAGCCCCGTGGTAGGATCCTGTATCTTTCTTCCGGTTCCCACCCGAATCAGCATACGCAAAAAGCTGTAGGCAATCTTTTTCGCAAAGGATATCGGATAAGTCTCACTGCCATCCACAAAACGTGAGCCCAGCACAATGTCCGGCTTTTTCCCTTCTCCGTCCTCCCTTTGCAGCCTGTCATAAATCTTTTTGATGTTGCTGACTGCATGCTGTCCGTCCGCATCCATCTGGATTACATACTCATACTCCTTACGCACGGCATACTTATACCCTACCTGCAGTCCGCTTCCGTAGCCCAGATTATAGACATGGGTCACCACCGGGTAATTCTTCTGCCTTACTATCTCCTCCGTCCTGTCCACGGAGGCATCATTCATAACCAGAATATCCGCCCACTCAGGAATTCCCGCTGCCTCCAGAGTATCCAGTGTGTCTCCTATATTTTTTTCCTCGTTGTATGCCGGAATAATAATCAGCAGTTCCTTCCGTGTTTCCCCTTCCATCGTATCCCCTCACAATCTGGAATTTCTTTCCACGCTGAGTTCCAGCAGTTTGTCCAGCTCCGCCCTGTCTCCAAAGGAGCGCCTTGCAGCCGCTCTGCCCAGTCTTGCTCTCAGTTCCGGGTCATGTATCATCATCTGTATTCCCCCGCAAATACTCTCCGGTGTCAAATCACAGAACAGTCCGTCCACATCACCTGTCACCTGCTCTCTGTTACCGCTGCAATCGGACACCAGAACAGGCTTACCCAAAATCTGTGCCTCCTGTATAGCAATGCTCTTCCCTTCAAACCGGGTAGCATGGACATAAATATCCGCTTGTGCAAAATAAGGATAAGGGTTCTTTACGGCACCCATCAGGAGGAAATCCTCCTCCAGGCTCAGCTTTTTCCTTTTCTCTTCCAGAAATTTTCTCTGATTTCCCTCCCCCAGCACATACCATCTCACCTGCTCGCCCTGTTTCTTTAACAGGCTCATGGCCTCCAATGCCATATCATATGCCTTTTGTGCGGTAAGCCGCCCTACCGTCAGAATGCGGATTCCCTGAAAGTCATCCTCAAAACCCCCCGGCAGAGACGCTTTCCACCGAATTCCTTCCTCATCCAGCAGATTATGAAACACAAAGCACCTCTCCGCACATTCCGGATACACCTTGTCAAAAGAAGCCTTTACCTCATCGGACACTGCATACACTCTGTCAAAATCCAGGTAACAGTCTTTATCCAGTCTCCTGTTATAGCCGGCCTGACCGTAATCCACATGCAGAAAAGCAGTTTTTTTCAAAGCCTTTACATGGTCTGACACATAATAAGCGGAACCGCCCTCCAGATAAGCCACTGCCAAATCATATTTCTCCGAAAACCGCTGTCCCCCATCAGACAGCAGTCTCCACAACAGTTTATCCATCTGCACCTGTCGCTTTGCCGCCATGGAAAAGAAATTTCGAAGCAGATAGGGAAGCAGCCGGAAAACCGTGCCTCTGCGGAATGCTGCCGCCATAACACGTTGTGCCATCAGCCTTCTGCCGGCCCCGCTCAGCACCGGACTTTCATTAAAAGAACTATTCAACAGTTTCACATATTCCGGAAGCTCACTGACCATCTCACCCTGCCCCATCAGCACATAGAGCGAAACCTCATACTGCTTCGGATCTATCTGCCGGAGTAAATTCAGCAGTGCAGTCTCCGCCCCCGCCTGTCCAAGGGTATTGATCACAAACAGAAGTTTTTTCATAAAGACTTTTCCTCCATTTGCCTAGACAGTTCTTCCACCTTCTTCCACAACTCGTTCTTCTCCCAGTTCAGGAGCGACACCTGCATAGCAAGTTCCTGATTTTTCCGCATCAGTTCAGACACTCTGGTGCTGAGGAAAAAGGCTATGTAAATGACAGCAAAACCCAAAAGCAGCACAAGAAACATACCGGTAATGCTGATATAACGATTCCACATAGTAGGCCGCAGAAGGATACCTGCCAGAATCAGCGCCACACTGATAATACCCCATGCCAGGCAGAAAGACTCCGTCATCCTCCGCTTGGCAAGGGAAGACATGGTAATCCCCAAAAGTATCACTCCCCCGCAACAAATTATGACTCGCAGCAAATCGCCTGCTTCCATTCCTTATATCCCCCATTTTCCCTATTGATAAAGCCTGCGGAATTATTTTGCCGCTTGCTGTTGTCTCTTTTTCCTGCTCTTTTGAAGACTGCCTGCCTCATGGCCGCTGCTGATGCCTCCTTTGACATACACCAGATTGGATGGCTTTTTTCCCTTCCCTCTTTTCAAAATACTGCCGTTACAGAATATATGTACATCCAGCGTTTTCTCCATCTTGCGCAGACGATGGTACGCCACTGTCCAGCCGGCAAACGATCCCGCCACTACACCAAGGCCAAACCAGAGCGGACTCAAACGGCTTGCATATATGCTCCCCACAAAAGTCACTCCGAAAAAGGTTAATGATGTCATCATTGCCCCGGTCATGTCATTGAAATAGTATTGAAAAATAATAGCTGCATACATGATAAACAAAATAAAATAACCCGCTGCCAGACAAGGGTAAATCCGCATGATCTGCCCGCCGAAACCTATCTTGGGAAGCAGGATGATACAGATGAAAAAAATCACCACAGATACAATGAACTGCAGACGTGCAAGATTCATAAGTTCTTCCGACAGCTGCCCGAACATCATTTTCTTGGCATCCTCAATATCCGATCCTCGGCCGCCTATGACAGCTTCTGAATACGCCTTATACCTTTCGTGAAAATGCATTTCGACCCGTGAAATGAAAATCATGCTTGCCGTAATATTGGTGAACATGGCAAGACAAGTTGCCATATCGTAAGTCGGCATACAGATAAATCCTCCCTTTACTTCCATCCGCATATCCGTAGACCAGAAAACAAAGTTATGTACATACATGCCCACCGTATAGAGCGTATTCGTAATGGTCAGCTGCCAGTGACGTTTAAAGTATTCCAGCACATCCCGGTATTTCCCGCTGTTATGCCGAAAATAACTCTTTACCAGGGCCAGTTCCAGGCAGCCGATCACCATAAAGCCAACCGCAAGCGAGACCACCATGCTGTAAATCACATCTACTCTAAACAGCTTTACCAGCACCAGGGAAAACAGGATTGCAACCACCATACCTATCAGAAAAAACGTGGAAATCTTTTTGTAATCCTTGCATATGGACAGATACAGCATGGAATAAAATACCAGAACAAGGCTCACATATCCGCAGTAACTGATAAAAACAAAAAACAACTCCACTCCCAGCAGATACTCACGAATACAAAAGGGAATCCCTATCAGACTGCTCAGCAGGATATTCAACATCAGTCCCACGAAATAGCAGGGTAAAATATCATCATAGGTTTCATTGTAGATTACATCCGAGAGATACCTTGACAGCACTGCATTAAAGGGCGCCGCCGTAGTAAGGGCAAAAATGAAAATGTACAGCACCGTGCAGGAGCACAGTTCCCTGGATGCGTAATCAAGCTTTGAGTAACCCAGCAGCTTCTGCATGACAATTACTGCGCCAATAACCAAAAACATGGGTGCAATGGTTATGACCATGCTGTAACCGAATCCTATCAGGTTAGTGGTAATGGTATTCTTGCTGAATATTCTGTTTAATCTCACGCCAATGCCTGCCATACCCGTCTCTCCTTACCTTTCGTGCTTATCCTTCACCGAAAAATCCTTAATCCTCTATATCAAAATCTTCCATATCTAAATCTACTACATCATAATCATCAGCTCTCCTGACTGTTGTATCAAAATCATCTATAATGAATTCTTCTTCATCAATATCCACCATTTCCGGGGCATCTTCATCATAACCATCCGCCTGCGATGCTTCGTCCTTCGAATCTTCATCCTCAAAATATCCGCTGTCATCATCACCCGGCCAGAGTTTTCCATAATCCCAGCCTATTCTTGTATAAAGATCTTCATAGGTTTCTATCATCTGGCCCAGCTGGTAACCCTGCTTCAACCTGGCATAACCGCACTCTCCCATAGTCCTTCTCAATTCCGGAGAATTGGCAAGATCCCGGATTGCCGCCGTAATTTCCTCCACATTCATGATGTGTGTCAAAATACCCGCAGCCCCCAGGTCATCTCCTTCTCCGTAAATGAGCCCTCGGCAATTTCCCACATCCGTAGCAATCACAGGTTTTTTGGCAGCATAGCCCTCCAGAATGGTCAGCGGCTGCCCCTCGCTGATGCTGGTCAAAATCGTAAAATCCATTCTGCCCAGGTATTCCCTCACATTAATACGCCCGGTGAAAATCACATCCTTTACGCGCATAGCCTCCACCAGTTGATAACACTCCTCCGCATACTCCTTGTCTTCATCGACAGGTCCCATGATCCACAGCTTTAATGCAGGATTCTGCTCCTTCGCAAAGGCAAAAGCCCTGATCATGGTCTTGACATCTTTGATCGGTGCCACACGGAGCACTGCCCCAATATTAATATAACCCTCGTCCTCCGGCTGCTTGCCGGGAATATCAGCGAAACGGCTCATGTCGATACCGTTTGGAGTAACCTTCGTTTTTTCCTCAGCACAACCCAAACCCAGCTGTAATTGTCTGGCATGCTCATAGAGACAGGTGACCTTGTCAGCTCTCTCATAAGCCAGACGGGACATTTTCCGGAACTGATCAATCCATACGTTTTTGTAAATGCCCTCCACCCAGCTCGCCTTCAGTAGTTCCTCTTCTCTCTCTCTGGTATAAATACCATGCTCCGATATCAAAAGACCGCTCCGGTAAAAGTGCTTTGCCATACTTCCCAGCACCCCTGCATATCCGGTCGCCACACAGTGATAAATATCCGCTTTCGGAAGCGGTGTCTGCAAAATCAGAAAAAGCGGCATGTAGATTGAACGCATGGTCCAAAGAAAATCCGAAAAAACAATGAGCGGATACCTCCTGTGATAGCACTCTTTCACGATATTTAAGAAATCCGCTCCCATCAGCAGGTCATCAACGGAAAAACGCTTTTTCTGAAACATGGTAAAAACGGTGTCCCAGTCTACATCCTCATCCAGCAGGATACTTCTCAGCGCCTTGTATTCCTCTTTGTTCAGCTGGGTTCTCTTCCCGCTCTTACGCTTATGCCCCCAGTCAAGGTCCTCCAGATATGCTTCATATACTTCCGTGACATTATCCGGCAACTCGTATGCAAATTCCCCACTCTGAGAACGCTTGGAGACAATGGCGAGAACAGAAAACTCCACTTTGGGAAATGCCCTTATCAAACTGTGAATCCAGCTGGACACCCCTCCCACAACATAAGGGTAACAGCCCTCCGCTATAATACATACTTTCAAAGCAATCCTTCTCCCTTTGTAATTTCACTTAAGAAAAATAGAACCATGTCTGTCCGTCTTCTTTTTCAAGATCTATCTGCACAGTAGAATCCATGACATGGATCAGATAGATATCATCCTCCAGCCTGCTGTATTCTCCGCCTTGGATATCCTTTATCGACTCTCCATGAGTCCGCAGAACAAACCACGCTTCCTGTACCCCCTGAACTTTCAGCGTGATGGTATCTGAATTTCTGCTCTGAGAATAGCCAAGATTGAGGAAATTACGCACTCGGCTGTCGCTCTCTGTCAATGTGGTGCTCTCAAAACTGTTTTGTCGGCCCCAGTAAGTATTTATATTGCTGGAAATTACATCAAAATAATTCTCCCATTGCTCATCCTTTGATTCAGGCCACAATGCCGGCTTCAAATCCAACAGAAGATTATAATACCCCAATGCCGTTTCCAGGCTTCTTCTCTGCAAGTCCGTCGTGTAGCTGTATCTATCCGCATATCCGGTGACACTCTGAACCGTAACCGCCTGATCATAATAAGAAATCAGACTTTCCCCCTGATGATAATCGGTTACCACTGTCCTCACGTCCGCCAGTCTTCCCTGATTCAGCGCCTCCTGCTCTTCCTCGTCCAGTTTCTCACCTGCATAGTATGCCGTAAATCGGTATGCTGCGGCGTTCTGTTCCCAAAATGTACCGTCTCTATCCAATTTTTCCGCCAGTGTCACATTCCTTCTGTACTCGAGAGTCTGTCCTGCCTCCCCGTCAATTTCTTTCATCTGCTTCAGGAAAAAAACCACATTATCATTCAGCGGCTCAAAATCATCCTTATAGTCATACTGTGCCATCAAACACATAGTAAGCTTCCTCTGACTTTGCTCCGAGAGAGCATACAAACCGGGCCACATGACATCCTGCTGTACAACATTAGGACTGCGGCTGTATAATTCCATAATCTTTTCCGCGTTTTCATTCGCGAAACACGGGAAACCATCAACTGTAATGTTCTCTGCATTTATAACGGGATACAGATAATAATCCTTCCATTCGTAGCAAAAGGCATCTAAAATTCCTAATCCCGCAAGCTGCGTCATGTAATCACCGTTTACCGCAAACACAAGCGTTCCCTTGCAGCTGCTTCTCCAGATGACGGGCGGAAAATATTCCCTGTCTATTTCATCCTCGTCAAACAGCCCCGTCATATAAACTTTTGTACCTATACCCAGCTTATACCAGGGCAAGTTCAACTCCATATTCTGAAGTTCTCTCTGCTTTTCATCCATGTCCTCCGTGACCTTGTAAACGGCTTCCCCACCCAACAGAAAACCGGAATACATCTGAAGTCCCTCCGTCTCTACGGACAAAGCCTCCACCTCTTCAATTCCCAACAGCTTCTGCAGTCCCTTACATTCCTGCATTTTAATAGCCTCCGGCAGCCGGACAAACACTATTGTGATGCCATAATCCACCAACTCCTGCAGAGTCTCCTCCTGTTGCGGAAGCTGAAGCAGAGTGCCGTCAATCAAGAGCATTTCTGCCTTTTTTTCCTCTAATGCTTGCAGCATCTGCTCAAGGCTGTCTGCAAAGGTAAGGCTATGCTTTGTATACAGGCACCACTGGCTTACCACATTAGCCAGTTCTCCCCGGGCTTCTCCCAGAAAAAGAATTTCCGGCACATCTGTCCTCCCGGCAGCCTCCCACCGCTCCTCACCCGACAGAACTGTATCCTCAGCATATTTATTTATGTCATAAACATTCCCGCTCTCCCTGAACAACAAAAAGAACTGGAACATGAAAAACAGCACTGCCATCATGATGCATATACTGAAAAAGTTGCGAAAAGATACCATCCCTGTCCCCTTCTTCATACTCATTGAAATACTCTGATAAGTTCAAGCATCTCATGATCCAATACCACTGAGGAATGCTTCAGCTCATCGATCACTTCGAAAAATTTGCGTTTCTGTCCGCTGTTAAAGTACAGCTTCAACAGACAGGAAAACGTGGCCAGGGTATTAGGATAATGATATTCCGCCCTCTCACACCATTTTTCACAGTTGTCAAAATCCTCCAGCTCCAGATACCGGAGGCTGACTGCCTCGTATCTTGCGCTGGTCATGCGGCCCCTGTCCTTATTGTACAAAAGATCGCAAACCTCACCCATAATGCCCACATAGCGCTCCTGCTCCAGCTCCGTAAATACATGCTGCGCCAGCACCTGATCCATGTAATCTGTCAATGCCTCCGCAAGTTCCAGCTGCTCCGGCTTATCCTCCATAATGAGATTGTATTGCTTCTGTACATTGGCCCTGAAGTCATTCAGCGCATCCTGAAGCACGCTCGCCGCATAGTGAGCAGTCTCCGTATCCTCGCTGTTTAGCGCCAGCATAATGGAGGCCAGAGATTTTTGAATATCTCCACGCACCACGTTCATCATCAGTCCGCGGAGATTTTCAGTATCAGTAATCTCGATTGCTTCCTCCAGCGGAACCAGATTGCTCTCACGCTCCTCCTCCGCATGAACGAAGGTTCTCTTCCTCTCCTTGCTGAACACGACATCCTCCAGGCTTACAGGTGCTGAAAAGAACAGGCGATAAAAGAGCTGAGCCGTAACAAAAAACAGAGGTCCCACCAGCGGACAGAGGAGCATGACCATCCCGCGGATCATGCAGCTCCGGCTTTTTCTCTGCTTCCGAAACAAATTCACGGCCAGATAAATCAGGACAATAAGCAAGTTGCCCGCAAGCAGCAGACACAATATAATCATTTTTGTTGTCACTCTTACCACGCCCCTTCTTAGCCATTTGCAACAATGCTGCTCTCATAGCCAAGCTCTGCAAATCGTCGAATAACATACTCCGCATCAGTGCCGTTCGTATTGGCAAGCAGAGTGTAAAGCCTGCCATCCTCCAATGTACCGATA
>JAIDME010000139.1 GCA_029050705.1 Acetatifactor sp. | reverse complement strand
TCGGAGATGTGTATTAGAGACATTGGGAAGGACAGCGCTTAAGACTATTGCAATGCCGGTGACACCGCCGAAAGAAAAATTGTTGGGAAATTTAAAGAGATATACTCCTGTCACCAGAATCAATGTGGCGGCGGTCAACATAAGATATTCCCATACGGTCTGCCGAATGTTCATTTTACCGGAACGCATAGCAGGTTCTCCTTTGTCTTTTGAACAGAGTACGCAGCGGTTCAGCTATACGAAAACCCTGAACCGTGATGGACACATTATAGCACTTTTCAATCTGCGGTGCAATCAAAGAGTATTGACAAAGGTCAGGACGGATAGTACATTTAATAAAGCATGCTTCAGGGGCTTTAGAATTTCTTTTGAAATGCCGCTGATAATTGTTAAGAAATAAGTGATAGCGTATATAATGAGAAATGAAGTCTGACATAAGGTGTTTTTGGGATGAGTAAAAAAAGAATTCGCAAATTTATATTGTATGCGGTCCTGTTTGTAGCAATCATGGGGCTGACCTTCTGGAATGTTTTCAGGGGGCAGGATTTTGAGGCGATGCTGCGCGCTGTCGCTCAGATGTCAGGGTGGTATGTGATAGTGTCAGTTTTCCTCGCCGTTATGTTTGTGGCGGGAGAGGGGATCATGATCTGGTATCTGCTGAGAGGCATCGGGGAAGGGAAATCCCTGTTTCGCTGCCTTTCTTATTCTTTTACCGGATTTTTCTTTTCCGGAATCACTCCGTCTGCCAGTGGTGGGCAGCCTATGCAGCTGTATTACATGAAAAAGGATGGCTGCACATTTTCCTCATCCTTTGCGGTTCTGATGACTATTGCAGTGCTTAATAAGCTGGCGATGGCGTTGCTGGGAACAGGGATTCTGCTGTTTTGGGGCAGACAGCTGCAAATGCGCCTGCAGGGGTATTACGGGCTGTTCTGCGTGGGACTGGCAATTCATATCTGCTGGGTTGTCATTCTGTTTCTGATCATGTTTTGCTCTGAGGGAATCAAGAAAGTTTTATACTGTCTGGAGAAGATTCCCGTGCGGCTGAAGCTGTGGAAGGAATCGGCGGCGAGACGGGAAAAGATTGAGAACTTTTTCTCCGGATATAGGGAGACAGTTGATTTTTTGCAAGGGCATAAAAAGATGATAGCGGCAATAGTGGCAGGCTCCGTTCTGCAAAGATGCTGTACGCTCATTTTGGTCTGTGCGGTGTACCGGGGGCTGGGGCTGCAGGGAACCGTCCTGTCAGACATTTTTCTGCTGCAGGCCGCGGTCTCCGTTGCAGTGGAGATGCTGCCTGTTCCCGGAGCTCAGGGCATCACGGAGGCGATGTACAGCGGCGTGTTCGGCGGTATTTTTACGGGACATTATCTGGTGGCATCCATATTTATTACCAGAGGAATCAATTTCTATTTTGTTCTGGCGGTTGGCGGTTTCTGGGTCCTTTTACGCGCGTTTACGGAAAGGAAGAAGGGCGACGGAAATAACGAGGGATATAATACGGTAGAAACTGAATAGTACATAAAAAAACTGCACATACTGATGAAAAAGCTTTTGCGGGAAAGGAAGGATGTCAGTATGGAAGAAGCAAAGGAACAGCAGCCAATGCAGTCGCAGCAGGATTCGCAAAAACAGAAGGAGTACGAGAAGTATGTGAAGGAGGTTACGCCAACCCATAATCTGTGGCTTCAGATGTTGAAGGCGTTTATTACCGGCGGCATTATCTGCTGTATCGGGCAGTTTATTTTAAATTATGCGGGCGGACTGGGGCTTGACAAACAGACAGCCGGGAGCTGGTGTTCCCTGATTCTGGTGCTGCTGTCGGTTATTCTGACGGGATTCGGCATCTATCCTAAGATTGTGAAATGGGGCGGCGCAGGGGCGCTGGTGCCTATCACGGGATTTGCCAACAGTGTGGCGGCTCCGGCTATCGAGTACAAGGCGGAGGGGCAGGTCTTTGGTATCGGCAGTAAAATATTTACCATTGCCGGGCCTGTCATCCTTTACGGCATTTTTGCCAGCTGGCTGCTGGGACTGGGATACTGGGTCGGGAAATGTTTTGGGGTATGGTGAGAGCGATAAGGCAGGCAGAGCGACAGGCATTAAGTTTTGTGTCGTTTGCTCTGCCTCTAAATTTGCTATTTTTTTGATAAAAACGGAAAAAATGCTTGACTGTAAAGTTACTTTACAGTGTAAGATAGCGGCATAAAGACAGTACCTGACGGAATATGGGAGGGAAATCATTATGACTATAAAGGAGATTGAAAAACAGTCAGGCATGGTACGTGCGAACATCCGTTATTATGAATCGGAAGGATTGCTGGCACCGGCCAGAGAGTCGAACAGATACAGGGATTACTCGGAAGAAGACCTTGAAGTGCTGAAAAGAATCAGGCTTCTTCGTTCACTGCAGTTTTCTCTGGAGGAGATCAAGGATCTGCAGTCAGGCAGACAGGAACTTTCGGAGGTGCTGGACCGACAGATCATCAAACTGCAGCGTGAGAAAAAGAAGGTAGAGCATTCACAGGAAATATGCAGAGTGATGCGGGATGACGGCGTGAGTTATCAGACTTTGGATGCGCAGCATTATCTGGGTATACTGGAACAGGAGGTTCGGCCGGTGATTCCCGAACAGGATGCCCTGCCTGAAGCACATACCCCCTGGCGCAGGTACTTTGCCCGGAGTATGGATCTGCTTTTATATTCCGTCATATGGGATGTTTTTCTGGCGCTTGTCATGGGAGTAAATATCAGCATACGGAGTGCAGGCGGGAAAATATTGGATAAAATTGTTATATTATTGGTGATGCTTTTGGTTGAGCCGGTGCTGCTTGCCCTGTTTGGGGCAACCCCCGGCAAATGGATTCTGGGGCTGAGAGTTACGGACAATACAGGGGAGCGTCTGACCCTTGAGGAAGCCCGGGCGCGGACATGGAAGGTGTGCTTACATGGAATGGGACTTAGCATACCCATATGGAGTATAGTCAGGATGTGGAAAAGCTATAAAGTCTGTGTGGGGGAAGAAACCCAGGAATGGGAGTATCATTCTGCGGTTACGCTGAAAGACGAGAGAGGCTGGCGGACAGCCGCTTACCTCGGCGCGTGCATATTTTGTTCAGTAGTGTATGCGGTTGCTTTCGGCGTGTCTGTCCTGCCCGTAAACCGCGGGGATATCACGGTGGCGGAATTCAGTGAAAACTACAATCGGTATACGAAATTTTATGGCTATGACTCCACATATTATCTTGATGAAGAAGGGAAGTGGGTTCGGGAAAGAAGCGGGTATGGGAATACTATTGTGATGGGAGGGCATGACGAGCCGGTCTACAGGTTCTCGGAAACGGACGGAATTATGACAGGTATGAGTTTTTCGGTTGAAGTTCAGGGAAGCAATGATTGGATATCTGATTACCAGCAAGAGATGATTATATCAATTCTCGCTTTTGCGGGAGCCCAGAAGGACAATACCATCTTTTCCAGGGAAATAGTGAAGGCTGTCAACACTGTCCGGGAGGCACCTTTTGAGAATTTTGATCTGTCTGTATACGGGATCAGGATCACCTGTGAGGTCGCACATTCAGGATATTATACGGTTCCCGGTTCGGGAATACTTGTACATACTGAAGGTGAGGAGAGTCGGTTCTCCCTTTCCTTTGCCATGAAGAAGGAAGAAGAGTAAGCGTGCAAAAAGTAAGCGTTTTGGTGTTGACAAACCGAAACGCTTATATTATAGTGTAAGTGTATTAAGAGAGTTAATACACTTACACAAGCTTTTGGGAAAGGGGAAGATGAGCCCATGATTCTGTTGGATTACCGGGATAAGCGACCAATCTACGAGCAAGTCGTGGAAAAACTGGAAAAACTCATTATGGGGGGGGCGCTTGAGACTGATTCCAAAATGCCCAGCGTCAGGGCCATGGGGATGGATCTGGCGGTGCACCCGAATACCATCCAGCGGGCTTATAACCAGCTGGAGC
>JAIDME010000138.1 GCA_029050705.1 Acetatifactor sp. | reverse complement strand
TGCGCTGATGCAAAAAGATAGTACAACCGCCAAAATGCTGACTTTATTTATCATTGATTATACTCCATTATTCCCAAATACGGAAGAATATTTTCAAAAAGCTGACGGATAATGGGCGCCGCCACCTGTCCGCCGTAATAGGTTCCCTGTGGATTATTCACAACGGCAAGGGCAATGACCTGTGGGTCATCCGCCGGTGCAAAACCGATAAAGGATGCAATATACCTGCCGCTGCCTCTTGGCAGGGTCTGACTGGTTGCCGTCTTTCCACCGATGCGGAAACCGGCCACGCCTCCGTTTTTCCCGGACCCCTCCGCCACCACCATCTCCAGGATTTCCCTCATAGTGGCGCTGGTCTCCTCCGATACAATGCCCTCTTTCACAGGATAGGTAAAGGTTTCCAGCACATTTCCGTCCCCGTCCACCGTCTTTACCCCAAAGTGCGGAGTAATCCTGTTTCCGCCATTGATGATGGACGATGCCGTAGTGATAAGCTGTATGGGCGTAATCTGGAAGGATTGACCAAAAGCCACTGTGGCCAGCTCCACATTCCCCATATTTTCCTTTTGGTGCATAATGGTTCCCGCCTCGCCGGGCAGGTCGATCCCTGTCTTTGTCTTCAGGCCGAATTGCTCAAAATACTGATAATACTTATCTATGCCCAGCCGCAGACCCACCGTTATCAGCGCAGGATTGCAGGAGTTCATCATACAGTGCGTAAAATCCTGGGTGCCGTGGCCCGCCACCTTGTGACACCGTATCTTCCTGTCATCCACCACGATAAATCCCGGGCAGTTAAAGGTGCTGGCAGTGGTGACAACCTTCTCCTCCAGCCCTGCCGCCGCAGTGATGATCTTAAAGGTTGACCCGGGCTCATAGGTGTCATTGATACAGCCGTTCCGCCAGATGCCATTCAGCAGATTCTGCTTTTCTTCCGCCGTCAGCCCCGCCTCATCCGTACCCTCCGGCAATTCATAGGGATTGTTCAGATCGAACTCAGGCACATTCGCCATGGCGTATATCTCCCCGTTTTGAGGATTCATTACCAGAATGGATACACTGTCCGCCTGCTTGGCAGCCTTTGCCTGAACGGCAAGCTGCGTGGCGTAGGACTGAATGTTCATGTCCATGCTGATGCAGAGGTCGCTGCCGTTTACCGGTTCTATTCTCCGCTCTCCCGCTTCTTCCACCTCAATACCCTTGGCATCCGTGATGGTAAGGATAGTTCCCGGCTCCCCCTTAAGATACTCCTCATAGACTACCTCCAGCCCGATAATGCCCTGATTATCGCCCCCGGTGAATCCAAGTACTTTGCTTGCAAGGTCGCCGTATGGATAATAGCGTTTGTAGTCCTCATCCACCTTCACCCCCGCCAGGTCATACTCCCGGATTCTGTCTCCCACGGCTTTATCCACATTGCTCTTAATGCGCTCCATGGAGGAATACTTTTCCACCCGTTTTTTCACATAGTCTTCAGACAGTTCCAGTTCCCGGCATAAAATCTCGATGACCTTTTCCGGCTCTTCAATTTGATTATGTACTACAGATATGGTGCAGACTGTCTTATTATCCGCCAGCACCTTGCCGTTTAGATCCAGAATTCTTCCCCTGGCCGCCTTGATGCTCCTCTCTCTCTCATGAAGGTCCGTGGCTCGCTGGGAATAATGCTCCGAACGCCACACGCACAAATACACAAGCCTAACGAACAGAAGCACCAGCATTCCGGCACAAAGGAAAAAGATTACCAGGATCTTCTTCCTGTGAAAAATCTTGTTGTTGTCCGTCAGCATACAAAACCTCATAAAAAAGATTTTGATATACTTTATTCCTCTTTTTATAAGGTTATGTCAACCGACTGTTAATTGATGTCAGGATTCACCGGCTCCTGCGTCCCTATCACAGACTCCACCAGAAAGCCCTCCTGGGCATCATATTTATAGCCCGTGGCAGGGTCTACCCGATACCCGCTTTCCGGATCCACGGGGAAGGACTGCCACGGCAGCTGATTTTCCGCATTGCCGTTCGGGTCCTGGGACTGGCCGCCCTGTCCCTCCGGCCTTGCGGTATACTGTGCGGTAATCTCCAGATTCAGCGCTTCCAGCTCCTGCTTCTCAGTTTCACTCAGTTCCTCCGTCATAAAAATATTCAGATAGGGAAGCACCTCTGTCAGTATGTTCCTCACAATGCCCGTAGCAAATCTTGCGTTGCCCTGTTTCTCCACATTGGGCCTGTCCACCACCACATAAATGGCAATCTTCGGGTCATCCGCCGGAGCATAGCCCATAAAAGATACCACATGGTCATCCTCGGAACGCTTGTGTGTGTTGGGATCAATGGTCTCCGCCGTGCCCGTCTTGCCGCCGATCATATAACCGGCGGGACGCGCTGTCTTTCCGGTTCCGCTCTCCACCACAGCCCGGCAGTACTGCCTGATATAGGCGGAAGTCGATTCGGATATGGTCTGCTTCAACACCCGTGGCTCTATATTCTCCACGGTAGCACCTGCGGCATTGGTAATCTTACTCACCATATGAGGCTCATAGTAATAGCCGCCGTTTATCAGGGAACTGAATGCCGTGATCGTCTGTATCATCGTCACATTAAAATTCTGACCGAAGCTGTTTGTGGCCAAATCCGTAGGGCCCATTCTGTCCGCAGTGTAAATCAGACTTGCCGTCCTCGCTTCTCCTGCCAGGTCAATGTTTGTCCTGAGCCCAAAGTTAAAAATACTCTGAAATTCGCAGAAATCCTCCGTCCCCAGCGTCTGGGCAATCTTCATCATGGACACATTGCAGGAAGTGGCAATCGCCTGCTCCAGTGTATGAGTGCCTCGCATACTGCTGTGGCACTTAATCTTGTATCCGCCGATTTCCATAAAGCCGGTGCACTCAAAGGTACTGTTTGGCGCAATTACTCCTGTCTCCAGCGCCGCAGCCACCGTAAAGGGCTTTGCCACGGAACCTGGTTCGTAAGTGCCGGTAATGCAATAGTTCTTCCAGAGATTATTCAGATTCAGGTACAGTTCATCCTCACTCATGGCATCCAGAACGGCCTGGTCAATGACCTTTCCGCTCTTCTTAATCTCATAATAGCCGTTGCCGATATCCACCTGTTCCACCATCATGGAGCCGATCAGCGCCTGAGGATCCCGCACATCATTTAAATCGTAGGTGGGATAGCTTGCCATGGCAAGAATTTCCCCCGTGTCCACCCACTGAATGACACAGCCCACATTCTCAGCTCCGTTTCCCGGGTGGTATTCATCCTTGTGCTCCTCCATAAACTTCTTCAGATATTTCTCAACAATAAGCTGCACATTTGCATCGATGGTGCTGTGAAGATTGTTGCCGTCCAGCGCCGCCTTCACCGTGCGCTCCAGAGCCAGGTCGTCATTCACATAGCCGTACTCTCTGCCGTTGACGCCGTTTAATACATCGCTGTAATATTCCTCCAGTCCATAGCTTCCCTGGTTATCCATGTTGGAGAAGCCGATAACGTCCGCAGCCATGGAGCCATAGGGATAAATCCTTTTGTACTCCTCCTCAAACCAGACGCCTTTTATGTTGGCATTTTCCTTCTGGGCCGCCTTGAAGCCACTGATCTCCTCATAACTCAGCTGCTTCCTGGCCACATACCAGGCAGAATTTTTGTTAGTCGCCACATGCTCTCTGATTGCCCCCATGTCCAGATCAAAGTACTGCCCCAGGGCTGTCAGCGTAGGCTCCAGATAAGGCGTCTTCCCGCCAATCTGCGTGTTCATGACTTTTGCGTCTATGATAAGGTTGTACACCTTTTCACTGGTGGCAATTACCGTTCCCTTCGCATCCACAATGTCCCCACGCCTGTAAGGCAGTGTGGTCGAATCATACTGCTGCTGCGCAAGCACCTGTTTCTGATACAGCGTCCTTATCCCGCGCCAGGACCAGCAGCCTGGCACTTAAGCAGACGAAAGCCAGCAGTACTATTCCGAACAGTACCA
>JAIDME010000137.1 GCA_029050705.1 Acetatifactor sp. | reverse complement strand
GAACGGATTCTCCGTAGGATAAGGAAGGGACTTGGGCTGATTGTAGTTCAGATCCTCAACCGGCACTCCTATGTACTTGAACACCTCGTACAGTGCCTTCCCGAAATGTCCGAAGGCCACCGCGCCGTGGTGAGGGTAATTCTTCTCGATCAGCACATGGCGGTAGAAACGTCCCATCTCCGGGATCGCAAACACGCCGATGCCGCCGAAGGACCTGGTGGGCACATTCAGCACCTCGCCCTGTGCTATATAGGCGCGCAGCTTGCAGTCAGCGGTGGACTGCAGGCGGTAGAAGGTGATGTCGCCGGGCATGATGTCACCCTCCAGCGTACCGTTGGTTACTTCCACGGGAAGACTGCGGGCCATGATCTTCTGGTACTTCATCTCACAGAACGCCAGCTTCTTAGTGCAGGTATTGCCGCAGTGGAAGCCCATGAAGGTATCCTTGTGGGTGTAGGGGAACTTGCCCTCGATGGCCTCTTTATACATGTCTGCGGGAACCGAGTTGTTGATGTCAAGCAGGGTAACCGCATCCGCGCTGACGCAGGTGCCGATAAACTCGGAGAGACATCCGTAAATGTCAACCTCACAGGATACGGGAATGCCCATTCCCGTAAGGCGGCTGTTTACATAGCAGGGCACAAAGCCGAACTGGGTCTGGAATGCAGGCCAGCACTTTCCGGCGATGGCTACATATTTGCGGTAGCCCTTGTGCGCCTCCACCCAGTCAAGCAGGGTCAGCTCATACTGCGCAAGCTTCTCCAGGATCTCGGGCTTCTTGTTTCCTGCACCCAGCTCCTCCTCCATCTCCTTCACCTTTGCAGGGATCCTCTCGTCTCCCGCATGCTTGTTGAATGCCTCGAAGAGGTCAAGCTCGGAGTTCTCTTCGATCTCTACGCCCAGGTTGTAAAGCTGCTTGACAGGCGCGTTACATGCCAGGAAGTTAAGGGGTCTGGGGCCAAAGGAAATGATCTTCAGGTCGGACAGTCCGATGATCGCCCTCGCGATGGGCACGAACTCATTGATCATGTCGGCACACTCCTCTGCGGTGCCCACGGGATACTCGGGAATATATGCCTTTATGTTGCGCAGCTTCAGGTTATAGCTTGCGTTCAGCATGCCGCAGTATGCGTCGCCGCGGCCGTCCATCAGGTCTCCCTGGCTCTCCTCCGCTGCCGCCACAAAGATAGAAGGTCCGTCAAAGTGCTTTGCCAGCAGGGTCTCTGATATCTCAGGGCCGAAGTTTCCGAGATATACACACAGGGCGTTACATCCGTTCTTCTTGATGTCTTCCAGGGCCTGTACCATGTGGATCTCGCTCTCCACGATGCAGACAGGGCACTCATAGATGTCCGCCGGGCCGTACTTTTCCGTATAAGCCTTCACCAGCGCCTTTCTTCTGTTGACGGACAGGCTTTCCGGAAAGCAGTCACGGCTCACAGCAACAATACCGATCTTTACCTGAGGTAAATTGTTCATTCTAAAATCCTCCTGTTTTTACTATACTCATTA
>JAIDME010000136.1 GCA_029050705.1 Acetatifactor sp. | reverse complement strand
ATTCAATCTTTGTAATTGATAAAATAATATCATTCATCTACCATTTTCTCACATTTATATCAAAAAATCCAGAGGTTTTTACAAATTTTGTTATACTGGAAAAAAACACTTACATCTGGTATACTTGTTAAAGCTTTCAAACAAAAAAGAAAGGACCTTCCGCACATGAATATTGTAATGAATCTGCAGGGCCCGTGGCAGTTTTGCCTGGACAAAGAGAAACAGGGACTTAAAGCTCATTATGAGACTATGGATTTTGACGATACAATACTGCTTCCCACTACAGTCTCCGAGGCCGGGAAGGGGACGCCCCATGACAGGACAGACACCGGTCATCTCACCGACCCATACGAGATGGAAGGCTACAGCTGGTATCGGAAAACTATCTCACTGCCCTTGAAGGATATTTCCGAGCTTTCCGGAAAGCATTTTGAACTTACGCTGGAGCGCACAAGGATATCCCATGTCTGGGTGGACGGCTGTCTCGCAGGCAGTTTTGACAGTTTTTTGGCAAGGCACCGCTATGACCTGACAGGCATGATAAAGACTCTGAACCCCTCCATCACCATCATGGTGTCCAACACCGATTACAAAGTTCCGGGAGGGCACATGACCTCCCCCGATACCCAGACCAACTGGAACGGAATCCTGGGAGAAATCTCCCTGACTGTCCGGGAGGATATACGATTCGGTACAGTCGAGGCAAGGTGTAGGTATGAGCAAAAAAGCATTCTTCTTGAAATTCCGGTACAGTATGACGGTCAACTTCCCTGCTCTGCCGGGATTCAGGTTCAGCCCGTTCTCTGCCACCTGAAGGATGTATATGCAGCGCAGGACAAGATTATCCCTGAGAATGGAAATTATGAGGATTTTGTGGAGTGGATGCCGCTTCCTGACGGGGCGGAAAGCCTTGATGTAACTCTTCAGCCGGGCGAAAACCACTTTGAACTCTTTCTGGATCTTTCTGCCAACCCAAAGCTCTGGGACGAAGAGGATCCTTATGTCTACCGCCTGCATCTCTCCTGCAAGGCCTTTAAAGAGACGAATGGAGATGCGTCCATGGACACCGCCCATGTCTGGTGCGGCCTGCGCTCTTTCACTGCGGACAGGACCCACTTCTTCATCAACGGCAGGAAGACCTTCCTGCGCGGCAAGAATGAGGGGATGATCTTTCCCTTGCCCGGCTATGCCCCTATGGACGTTGCGGGCTGGCTTCATGTCATGAAAATTGCCAGGGATTACGGAATCAACCACTA
>JAIDME010000135.1 GCA_029050705.1 Acetatifactor sp. | reverse complement strand
ATTGGTATAAACCATTATTTGAATTGGCTATTCAATTATATAGTAAAAAGATATATGCATACTATTTTGATATACCATTTAAGGAAACATTAAAGAGGCATCAAACAAAGCCTAATTGCCATTCATTCGGTGAGGATGAAATGAGAGAATGGTGGCGTGAAAAAGATTTTTCAAATGTATTGAATGAAGTCTCTATTACATATGAAAAAGATATGGAAAGTATTGTTGCAGATATTTATAAAACTGTTCTAAATGGATAACTTCAAGTTTGTAAGGGCAGTTATCCAACGTCGTACGGCGATCCGGCAAGGATGTCGGGTATGTAGAGTGTTTATCAGCCGCATCTTGAAGCGCAAAATCAGATGTGGTAAATTTATTTCAACAAATTGGCTGTTGCAGAGGTGTTAGCATTATGAAAAAACGGTTTACCATACTGATTGTGTTTGCCTTGGCGTTTTCTATAACTGGTTGTTCTAAAAACAACGACAAAACAGTGCCGGAAAATAGTTCTTCTGTTTATTTGGATAGTGTGATAGATTCCATTGCGGAGATGCTGGAGAAAGACGCCAACAACGCACTCTCAGCGAGTGTCTCGTCTGCGCCGGAAATTGCCTCTCCCTCTCCCGTAACGGATATGGGCGGCTCCTCCCTACCTATGGTGGACTGGGAGTACGACCTTGACCGCAACGGCGTACCCGAAATGCCCCGGCTGGTGACATTGGATGAAGGCATGGGGCAGCGGTTTGAACTGTGGGAGGACAGAAAGCTCATCTGGTCGGAAGAAGGGTATTTCGTGCATACGGGCTATAATGCCTTGTTTCTGTGCATACTGAATGGAGAAGCATACCTGTTACGCTACCATCCTACCATGTACACAGGTACCGGAACTTACAATTACCAGCTTTTTTCTCTGGAGAACGGGACGGAGACAGTGGTGCAGGAAAACAGCGTGAACTTTGACACTAACTTCTACGAAGGCAAGCCGCTCTACGGCGAGTTTGATCCAGAGGCCATCGCCGCCTTTATGGACGAGGTCAATGACCTGCTGTCTTACAGTACTCAACTGCTGAATACAGACGAGGAGCTACTGGATACATTTGCAGGAAAGACTGTTGCTCCCCAAGATACCTTGGGCTGGCTGGATTTGTTCGACAGGAATCAGTCCAAGTCCCTGCTGGAAAACCTTCAAGCGTTCCAGCGCACCCAGCAAGGAGAAAATATCGCCCCGTGAAAGCGACCCTCAAAATTCCAATTTGTGGAGTTGGAGATTTTAAGGAGAATAGATTATGACTATCAGAAAAGCGAAAAGTACTGATGCAAATGACTTGAAGGTCTTATACTTTGATTATTTAACGCATTTTCCGCCCAAAGAAGAACAGGATATGAATTTATGGCGAAAACTTCTTGATAAGTTTGAGAAAGACGAAAATATGCATTTGTTAGTGATAGAAGAAGATGGAAAATGTGTTTCATCTGTGCAAATGGCCATTATCGAAAGCTTAACACATAATGTCAGACCATTTGCGGTGATTGAAAATGTTGTGACACATGCAAGCTATAGAAATAAGGGTTATGCATCAGCATTATTGGAGAAAGCAACAGAAATTGCCAAAGAACGCGGCTGTTATAAAGTCTTTCTTGAAACCGGTTCTAACAGGGAAAGCACATTGAATTTTTATAGGAATAACGGTTTTGCAATAGATGAAAAGCATTCTTGCTTAAAAAGATTATAAATGGTTCAAATTTATATTAACAAGGTGAGCGACATGATAAATTTACGAAATGAGATAACGGAAGCAATCGGAATTGCAGCGCCGGGCACAATGCCTCAAATTGAGTACAGGCTGCTGGAATCGTCTAAGGAAGCCGGATATACAAGGCAATTAATTGAGTATGATTCTTACGGAGACAAAGTCATTGCCTTTTTACTGCTTCCGGAAATACTTGACAATAACCCGGCGATTCTCATCAATCATCAGCATAACAGGGAGCATCATCTGGGAAAAAGTGAAGTATGCGGTCTGGCCGGGAATCCCTTGCAGGCTTTTGGACCTGAACTGGCGAAACGGGGATTTGTCGTATTAGCTCCCGATGCCATATGCTTTGAGGATAGACGCAAAAATACACACGGGACAGAGCCGCTTGCAGATGACCTTGACTTCTGGCAGCACTATAACGAGATGTGTTACCGAATAATAAACGGTGAATCTTTGATGAAAAAGGTACTGGATGATGCTGTCAACGGGATAACTCTGCTTTCCGGCCTTGCTTATGTTGACAACAGCAGAATCGGGACACTGGGACATTCTATGGGCGGCAACACGGTTCTGTTTCTTTCCGCGTTAGATGAAAGAATAGCGTTCAGTTGTGCCAGCGGCAGTGCCTGTACTTATGAAAACCGCATGGTAAACAATGTCGGAATCGAAATGGCCAGTATAATTCCGGGCTTCCACAGCAAATATGATATATATGATCTGGTATCCTGCATTGCGCCAAGACCACTGCTTATTGTCTCTGCGGAAGATGACAAATACTCAAGAGATGCTTCCTATATCGTGGAGAAAGCCGGTCCGGCCTATGCAGAACTTAATGCTTTACAAAATCTGCATCACAAAAGGTATCCGGGGGATCATGGATTGACGAAGGAAAGGTATGACTTTATCATTGAGTGGCTTGATACAAACGCATCCTGTTGACCTTTAGGAGCTATAGTCTTTCCGTGCCGTTTAATCTCTTCAAAACCGGCGTTTTGGTACATTTTCATCGGACCGTTGAAGTCACGGCATGCCGGTCAGGGATACTTTCACTGCAGTTCCGTTATTTGTCAGTGGGTCACGCCGTTCATACCCGAACAGCACTGCCGCAGGTTCATTAAAGATGGCTGTAAACACCTCCACATGTAGAGCCTTGGTCAGCTCCCGGTAATTGCAGGCTGCCAGTTCCGGGAACAGCGCATGTCCCAGAGATTCTCTGTGCAGAATGTCGTGGATGGCATTTTTCCAGAGTTCCGGGGCTGGAGCAAAGGAAGGGCGGTTTTTCATATTCTCGCGCAGATACAGGTCATAGAGGATGTACTCCTTTAACATTGACTGCACTTGCATATTCTGAGAAATGCAGGCACTCCCGAACTCCAGCAAAATCTCATATTTCCGTATGCGTGAGGACTGCATCCCGAACAGATTTTTCTTTTCATACCATGCCGCGAGACTGTCATACATGGCATAGGGACTGTCAAAATAGGGATACAGGAATTCCAATGTATTTGAAAACTGGCCGCTGTTATAGTAAATTTCCACCATTTCTTCCACCTGCTTCAGATGGCAGATATCCTCATAGGAGAGCCACCTGGTGGAAAGCACCTCATAGGGCGGCCGGCTGGTGTACAGCAGTTCATACTCCGTGGCCCGCCGTTCCATTTCTGATCCATTAAGCACCTTAAGAAAGCCCAGCTGCAGCTGCTGCGGGCGAAGGGCGTACACATCATTAAAGGACATCTGAAAACAGTGCAAGTCTTCAAAGGGAAGTCCGGCAATCAGGTCCAGATGGACATGGATATTCTTCCGGGTGGAAATGCGCCGCACGATGGAGGACACTTTGGAAAAATCCATTTTACGGTGTATCTCCGCAATGGTCTTTTCGTATGTTGACTGTACGCCGATCTCCAGCTGGACAGCGCCCGGGCGTAGCTTCTCCATCACGGCGAAATAATCTTCGTCCAAAAGATCGGCGGCAACCTCAAAGTGAAAGTTTGTCACGCCGTTGTCATGCTCCAGAATATGCCGCAGGATGGGCAGAGCATGTTCCTTTTTACAGTTGAAGGTGCGGTCAACAAATTTCACCTGTGGAACTCTTTTCTCTAAAAAGAAGTCCAGTTCTCTGCAAACCCGCTCTACAGAACGAAAATCCATGGATCTGTCTATGGAGGAGAGACAATAGCTGCAGGAGAATGGGCATCCGCGGCTGCTCTCATAATAGACAATGCGGTGCTCAAAGTCCTGCATGTCTTCGTACCAAAACGGAATATCGTCCAATTTCAGCCGCTGCAATTTACTACCTTCAAGGACGGCCGGCAGTTCTCTGGCTGTACCGGCTGTATAGGCAGTTACCAGGCGGGAAAACACAGCCTCCCCCGGGCCGGTCATCACGCCCCGCAGTCCCCATCTGAGGATGGCTTCAGCAGCGTCATATGTTACTTCCGGCCCTCCGGCCCAAATATCCGACTGTGGCAATAGCTTGTGCAGGTCGGGGATGATCGCATCCATCATGCCGCGGTTCCAGATATAGCAGGAGAAGGCAACCACATCAGGCTGTTTTTTATAAATCTCCTGCAAAATGTACGCGGGCTGTTGGTTGATGGTAAACTCAACAATATCCACACAGGATTCATATGCCCCGGCGCAGGATTTCAGGGAGTAAACCGCAGGATTGGAGTGTATGTACTTGGCGTTTATAGCCACCAGTAAAATTTTCATGGGTAAAATCCTTTCAATCCCATTTTACAGAAAGCAGGAAAAAGTGCAAGGGGAGAATGGAAATATGCATATGTTTGTGATAGAATAGGTTCATCGGAAAAGGGCATTGCGTACTGCAAAAGGAGAGAAAGCATGTTTCAGAAACAAAAGGAAGTTATTTTAGCATTATTAAAATCTTCTGAATAGGAGAATTAGCAGATTTTTCATCGCGGGCATTCGTTATTGATGATAACGGCGATTTAGTTCCGGCAGCAGATTTTTGCGATGACGGGTATTCTGTCTATTATTGCTGGTGGGATTAACATGCGGGAAGGAGAAAGCCATGACGAACATCCGAAAAACAGAAGCTTTTTTGAGGGAGCAATTTGCAAACTGTACTTTTTATAAGGAGCATCCTGCCGATGGGGAGTACCGCCTGCAGCATTCCTACCGGGTGGCTCATGCGGCGGGAGAGATTGCCCGCAGGGAGGGTCTGGATCAAGAAGGGCTGATAATCGGCGGACTTTTGCATGATGTGGGTTACAGCCTGCCCTTTGAAAGAGAGGACAGCTGGCAGGAACACGGGCGCGTGTCGGCCCGGCTGGCCCGGCCTTTTCTGGAGCAGCTTGATCTGGAGCCGGAGAGGGTGCAGGAGATCTGCTATGGCATTGCAATCCATGTGGATGGCAAGGCGGATTTCCCCGGGGAGGCGACGGCCTTTGCCCTGAGCATCGGGGATGCGGATGACGTGGATCGTTTTGATGCCTATCGGATTTATGATGCCATGGAGTATGCAGATTTCCGCAACCTTAAGATAGAGGATAAGCGAAAATGGCTTCAGGAGAAGTTGGACTGGATCAGCCGGCGGCTGGGAGAGAAGTCCGGTACAGAGGCGGCCCGGCAGATGATCGCGGAGCGTTTGCTGTACCAGCGGCAGTATTATGAGAAAGTGCTGGAGCAGATGAGGTACAGCGAAGGGATTAACTTGTGAACTGTTACCGGAACAGGTACAAAATATAATATAGTAGTTGAAAAATATGTTTTGTGATGCTATAATAATCGCAAAGCATATTTTCTTACGGACTTAAGGCAATGCCTTTCTATTATCTGATATTAATTTCAGAAAATCTATGCTTTTAATTTCAAACAAACACGATTAAAAGCAGGTGATTTTCAATGGAAAGAACAGGACTGCCCATACAGAAGCCGTCCGGCGGCAGATTCATTCAAAGCGAAGTCTCCTGCGGAAACAGGAGGGAAAATGGAATTTATTTCTTTGAAGTTCGACTACGCTTTTCGGACTGTGTTCTCCCGCGAAGGAGTCAGAAAACAGTTTATCAGTGATGTGACAGGCATTCCGCTGGAAAGTATCCGGTCTGCGCGGCTGGATAATCCGTTTCTCTGGAAACGCCGCCGCAGGCAGAAACAGGGTATTCTGGATGTGGCGGTGAGATTGCATGACGGCACCAGGATTGACATTGAGATGCAGGTGAGATTTCAGAGATACTGGACTAAGAGGAACCTGTTCTATCTGGCTAAGATGTACACAGAGGATTTATGGATCGGAGATGAGTATGAATGCCTGAAGAAATGTATTACTATCAGCATTCTTGGTTTTTCACTGGCGCAGGACACAGGGTGTCATTCTGTGTACACGCTGCGTGATAAAAGAGGCCGTGAGTTTTCGGACTTGTTTGAGGTACATATCATTGAGTTGAAGAAGCCGTTTGCAGATACGGGAGCCGTAGGTGAATGGATACAGTTGTTTAACGCAGAAAGTATGGAGGAGTTGAATATGATTAAGACTAAAAATGCGGGGATACTGGAGGCAAGGGAAATACTGAGGACGCTTCATCTGAGAAATCCCTTACGACTGATGTATGAGCAACACCTGAAGGAGGTAAGAGACCGCAAGGCAGAGGATGCGTATGTCAGGGATTTGGGCCGTGCAGAGGGAAGAACAGAAGGAGAGACTGTAAAATTGATTGATTTGATATGCCGAAAGATGGTTAAGAGGAAAACCATAGAAGAAATTGCGTCGGAATTGGAGGAGGATGTGAAAGAGGTTGAGCGGATTTATCAAGTGGCCGCTGGATGTGCGCCTGATTATGACCGAGAGAAAATACTGATGGAGCTAAAAAAGACACCCGAATGAAGCTGTCTTCTTACATAAAAATCTATTAAACGTAAGAAAGCAGTAAATAGTAAAAAACAGTTTATAAGTGAAAAGCGCGACAGCCCCCAGTTTAGTATTTTCACGAACCACATGACTTATAGTGTTTTACTCCAAACCGCCATATGGAATAACAGATAAGCAAAAACACAATAATTCCAAGCGGATAAAATGCCAGATACCAACTGCGTGTTTTACCCAGCAAAAACTGCAGGGGGTAATATTGAATTAATGTGTATGGAATAACATAAGTACAGAACCGCAGGATTCCTTTTCCGTAAATGTCTATAGGATACTTGCCATGGGATTTCGCTCCGTATGTAAGTACATTGATCAGTGAAGTATCTTCAATGGAAAAGAAACAAAAGCTGGCCTCCAGCATGAACAGTCCTATAAACAATAACATGCCTCCTATAATCATGGCAGCCATTGTCCATATAGTCATTATGTTCCCCGGAATGCTTTCTTTCCATGGGATCTGACTATGCCTGATCCCCAGCACCAGCGTAATAAGAGCAGTCAATAAAGGCCCGGTTCTTCCTACCTCGAATCTGGCTCCTATTACCTGAAGAATCAGACTGCATGGTCTGACCATCATCCGGTCAAATTCGCCTCCCTTCACCATTCCCGAAAACGCTTTGAATCCATTGCCAAACAGCTCCGCAAATGTGAAGGACATCTGAATAACGGAAAAGCATAGCAAAACATCTCCATAGGTGTAGCCCTTTATCTGTGTATATCCGGAGAATAAGAACTGAATCGCG